>JAEDOI010000048.1 GCA_016302065.1 Bacilli bacterium
CTTCTTCAGATAACTTTTTGAGTTCTTGAGATTCACCTTGAACAGATTCATCTTCGTTTTGAATAATTCAGTAGAAAACATTCAGTAAATACACTACCTATTTTTCTTTATTTTACTTAGTTTAATATCTATTTTTTCTTCTTTTAAAAACTTTCTGAGGACATCCTTTTTATACTCTTTTTATTGGGTAGGTTTCCTCAAAATTATATGATTTTAACTAATTTTATCGAAGTTTTTTCATAAATTTTGAGGACATTAATTTTTTAACTAAAAAATATCTATATTTCCTCACCATCTTAAATAAAATCCATTAAATTCAGTACCATTCAATAATGTATCAACTAAATTCTTGCTTTGTTTTCTAATTAAATCTGCATAACTGACAGTTTCATCGTTATATGTTATTGTTGAGAATATTTTTCCAAGAATTTTACTTACGATTAGTTTTCTAGCTTCTAGTTTTATTGTATTGTTTCTTTTATCTAAATCATCATTAGTGATTTGTTTTCTATTGATTAAACTTATAACGGTCTTATCTACTATTTGCTGCCTGAATGGTTCAATTAGATCAAATGTTAAGCTGGTTCTTCTATCCATATCAAAGTGTAGGAAACCACAGTATGGATCTAAACCATTAACTAAAATGCTTTTTGTAATTTCACTTGCAAGAATAGCATATCCATAATTCAGCATTGAATTCAATAAATCTGTCGGCTGTTTAGTCCTATTTCTAAATTCAATTTCTTTTGGAATGAAGTATTTTACACCCATCCAATATTCATTTGAGGCTTTTCCTTCTAATCCCATGATTTTTATTCTCTGTTTTTCATTATCTCCATTTAAACTTAATTCATCAATCTGTTTTATTATTTCATCAATTTTTGATCTGTAATTAAATACTCTTTTTAGCTGTTTGTTTTTGTTTAATGTTGTTAATGTTGCTTTTTGATTTTTCATTTTACATTTGATTAGTTCTTTTGAAATTTCAAGACCTAATTTATTTTCACTCAGTTGATATTGTTGTTTTCTTAATGTTACATTCCTCCAGTCAGGTGATTCCAATGTGTAGGTTAATTGTCCTCTTGGATTGATTGCTATCAGTTTAATGTTATTTTGTGCTATTAAATTCAATGCATCAAAAGTCACGTATCCTTTTCCAACAATTGTTATGTCATTAACTTCACTTGCCTTAATTGAATCTATAATTTCAGAGTTTTCATGTATGGCAAGCTGGTTATCCTTTTTATGTATTGATTTATTGTATCCATCGATTATTAGTTTCATCAGTACACCCTAAATAGTTCATTATCAAATTTAATCTCTCGACCACAGCTTTCCTTTTTCAAATAGCAGTTTTGACATACTGGAAGTATCAAAACACTATCATATTCTTTTATGACATTATCAATACTTTCTTTCAGTGAATTTCTTTCATTGTTGTCCAGCTCCCCTACATATAATATGTTTTGAATTTTTCGAAGACCATAGTATTCGATGATTCTTTCAATTTTTTCCAAATTTGTTTTGAATTTTACATCAAGACTTACTATCACATACATGAGTTAAAATTTATCATTTCAAAGTAAAATTTTTTTATTACTTTTTTTAAGATTTCTATTACAAATCTAAAATCTGGAGAAATTGCTGTTTTTTAACAGATTGATGTAGGGGAATTACTTCACTTTCAACACTTATCTGAAAACTTCCAAATTTGTTGATTTTTATATATAAAGAGAACGTATATTTTATGTAATAATATACGTTAAAAAAGAAAAGATACGAAGTCTTTATATACTCAAAAAATAAATAGTATATCAGGGTTTAGGTATAAAAATTTAGGAGGAAAAATGGCTTATGATTGAAGTTGATGAGCTAACAGACTACCTAGATGAATACTTAGAAGAAAAGCAAGAGGTAAAAAACTTAACAGAAGAAACAATCAAAAAACAAACCTTCAATATATCTAAATTCATTGAATTTCTTGAATTCAATGGAGTTGAAGAATTAAATGAGGATAATGTTAAAAAACAGCTAAGAAAATATCGTAGACACTGTTTAAAACAACGTGGAAACAAAAGGACAACTGTAAAAACATATATGATGAATATATTGGAATTTATAAATTCTGAAGATGTTCAAGAAGAAATCCACCATGATCCTATTAAAATGAAGGATATTATTGAAGTTAAAGCAGAAGATCCTGAAACTGCTAAAAAAAGAATTGAAAAAATATCTCTAACTTGGCAACAATCCAATTTCTTTTTAGATACAATCAAACAAAGTGGTAACGTTCGAGATTATGCAATTTGCAGGACATTTATAGACTCTGGAATGAGGCTTAAGGAACTGGTGTTGTTAAACAAAGATGATATTCAAGTTCCTATTGATGAAAAAGGATTTTATGTCCTTCCTGAGGATACAAATGAGTTTATTGATGTTTATCTAAGAGCAGAAACAACAAAAGGTGAATTAAAGGACCGTACAACCTTTATAACTTATGATACACTTGTTAGTTTAAATGATATGATGATGAATCGTATTACAAAACTTAGAAAAAACACTAATAATGTTTATCGTCCTGTTATTCAAAGAAATAAAGCTGCTGAAGAAGTAAATCGTGAAGAGCTATTTACAAATATCAAGGGAAACAGAATTGGTAAACGTGGAGTTCAGGATATCATTAAAAAACATGCACGTGAATGTGATGAGAGAATTGAAAGTGAAGGGATTGATTGTCCGGTAAATTACGGCAAAAATGTCAGTGTTCACATTCTAAGACACACTGCACTTTCACATTATGCGGAAATATTAACTGTTGCGGAGGTTCAATCAATTGCAGGACACTCTAATTCACAAACAACAGACAAATATATTCACATTGACCGTGAACAAATGAAACAAAAACTTAAAGTCAATTCTAGAAGATTTAACAGTTAATTGACTTTACAACTCTTTTTTTATTATACTTTTAAATATTATGTTGTTCATAAATTAGTGTATTAAACAAATTTTTTTGATATTTATGAACTCTAAGAATAAATTTTTAATTTTGTCAATTATTGTAATCTTTATAGCTATTTTAGGATTTTCCTATGCTAATAATCAAGATAATACAATAAATGAACCGGTTAATAATACAAATAACTCCTCCTGGGGTTGCTGTTCGATTATTCTTCAAGAAGACGGCAGTAATGCTACCTTTGCATATAGAAGAGATGCTAATTTATCTGCTGATATTTCTATAGAAAAGATGAATTGGCATGGAAAATCAGCTATTAGACAGCATAAGGATGAAGGAGGCTACTTTACTCATTTAATCATTACTCATGATGGCTGGATGATTGGATTAGGTGGTCTTGATGATGGTGAAGATAATGAAATATGTGAAAATATCACTGCTGGAATGGTAAATGATAATTATTCCATATCTGTTGATGCTTTAAAAGAAATTCAGGAGATTAAAAAAAGATATAAATATGGTCATGCTCTTGTTAAAGCTCCAAATGGTAATTATGGCTTTGCTACTGTAGATATGGTTAAAACAGGTACTTTAAAACCAGGACATTATATTTCAATGCCTAATAGTTATCAATATTCAAGAGTTGGTGAAATTTCTCCTAATAACAAAACAGATAAAATTAAATTCATGCTTGAATTATCTCAAACAGATTTATTTGGTCTTGATAGACGTGATGTAATCACTTATGACTTTAAATCAAGCCGATTTGTTAATTCAACTGATATTTATGTATCTAATGAAAAAGGATCAAGATTTACTATGGATTATGCAGGATATGCTGATGATGTTTATTTAAATAAAACACATATCAAAGCTGAGGATATTCCTATATCTCCTAAATATAAAAAAATAGGCACAATAGACTTTATTGACAACAGTTCTGATGATTATAATCAATTTATATTAACTTCAGCTACTGAATTAGTAATATTTGTTGTAGTTTTATTTATTGTTATGTTTTATTTAGTCAGATTTGTTAGAAAATGACACTTGAAATTTAATAAATTTCATAAAAATTATTAAAAAATAGAAATTTAAAGAAAATGTTATATTTCAATAACTTGATATATATGTAAGTGTTGATTTATAGCATTTTCTTAATATATGATTTGTACTAACACTATTTAGTGTAGTAATTGTATAAATCATATTGATGAATAATATATTTAGTATATATTTTATATAAATATGATTAATACATATAATGGTATAATTATATTAATACATAAATAACAATTATAACAATTAATTATACTATGACTATTTTTACTATTATTACTTTTAATATATATTTGTGTATAATATACGGAAATACAATTCCGACACCTATACTTTTTCACTAACGAAATTTACTATAAAAATAACGATTAGATGGGCTTATTTTTTAATTATTTAAATGTAAATTCGTTATTTAATTATTTAAAGATTATATATTTCAATTAATTATAATTAATTATTTTACATGATTTATCTCGGTTAAATAATAGCTAAATGGACTATTATTTTATAAAATTTATTAAATTTTATTAAAAATTATTTATCAAATTTTTGCTGATTAAAATGTTAATCTTCAAAAATAGCCTATATTGATTGTTCCATCTATATGTGATGATTTAAATTCAGTAGTTTTGTCAATTTTTAAAAAAATAGAATATTAAAATCCTAAAAGAATTTTAATACCAATTAAGATAAGGATAACACCACCAAGAATTTGGAATTTATCTCCAACAATATGGCCTATTTTCTTACCAATAAATATACCTACTACACTAAACAGGAATGCTACAATACCAATAATAACTGATGAAATTAAGATTGGGTCTTTTAAAAGTGCAATGGTAATTCCAACTGCAAAAGCATCAATACTTGTAGCTATAGCAAGTAAAGTAACTTCTTTAAATGAAAATTCATCAGTAATTTCATCTTCATCAGATCCTAAACTTTCACGGATCATATTTAGTCCAATTATTAAAAGTAATGTAAAACCAATAATTGATGCTAATGTCTCAACAATTGATGCAATTGCGCTGCCACAGAGATATCCTAAAAGTGGCATTAAAAACTGAAAACCACCAAAAAATAAACCGTAGTATAAAATCTGTGGTTTAGTTAGGTTTTTTTGACTAAAACCTTTTGTAATAGATACACTAAAAGCATCCATTGCTAGAGCTATTGCGATTAGTGAAATAGAAATCAAATTAAACGACATTAATATAAATCTGTTTATAATTTTATTTATATTTAATTACATTATTGATTTTATATAAAACATACAAATATATATGATATTTTATAAAGTATAATAGGGGATGTAAATTATGAATATAAAAAGAATTCTATTTATATTTGTTATTTTTACACTTCTTATGACTTGTATTGGTGCTAGTTGCGCATCTGATGAGTTTAACTCAATACAATCTGATGATTCTGAAATTATTGATGTAGATTATGATTTAGATGATTCTGAGGATTGTGAAGATGAGTCTGATTTGGAAGACGATTCTGATTATGATGATTATGATGATGTGTCTGATTTGGAAGACGATTCTGATTATGATGATTATGATGATGTGTCTGATTTG
>JAEDOI010000049.1 GCA_016302065.1 Bacilli bacterium
TCATTTTTTAATTTCAAATGGTGAAGGATTATTAGTGATTCCAGAAAATAAAGTTTCAGAATTTAAAAAAATGTTGATTGCCTATTATGAAGATAGAGATAATGGTGAAATATTAGAATTTATGAAAAAATATTGTTGGAAAAATTTTTGATAGGGTGCAAATAACTATTATTTAATAACAAAAGCACCCCATAAAGCATCAAGTAAGATTAATTTTGATACCAAAAGTCTTTTATAGATAAAAGTATCAAAAAGTATCATTACTCTTATAGTTTAGTGATGTATATTTTATGTGAGGTGAAATCTAATGTTTAAAGAAAAGTTAATCGAATTAAGAAAACAAAATTCACATACCCAAGAAAGTGTGGCTAAACAATTGCATGTCTCTCGTAGTTTAATTGCTAAATGGGAACAAGGTAGAGCGTATCCTACATTAGATGATTTAAACAACATTTTAAAACTATATAATTTAGAATTTGATGATTTGATGACAAAAGAAGAATTAAAAAACATATATGGAATTGTTAGTAAAAAGGAAAAAAATAAAAAGAAAATTATTTTATCTTTAACACTCATTATATCTGTATTGTTAGTTAATATTTCAATACTTCCTTTTTGTTCTATTACTAACGTGCCACAAGCGACAAAAATAAGCGCAAAGTATTCCATGAAATATGGTTATAACAATATTGTATTAGAAGATGGATCGATGATAGAATTAAACGAAGAATCCCCATTATTTATAAATGGAGAAAGCGTTAAATATCAACCTGATACTATTTGTTATGATTCTTTTAATGAATGTAAAATAACTTATAATTTATATAAAAAAATAAATGGATATAATATAATTATTGATGAGTTTTTGGAGATTGATTCGATTGAGTTAATAGAACCAATTAATAATAACACTTTAGGCTTTTATATTGATTTTGAAGCGATTGGCTTAAATAATAATCCTGATTATGAAAAAGATTCCGTTTTATATTATTATTTTGATAAAGAAACACATGATGTAATATCTAATTATTCTTTTAATCAAAAATTACTTCATAAGGAAAATACTGAAATTGGAATTTCATATTATGAATATTTATTTGAAATGAATTTAGATTTTGACAATGTCAAAGAATACTATTTGAGAAATAATCCAGACATTGGACATGCTCGAATTCCTATATATTTTATTTTAAGTAATGGTGAAATATCTTCCTTACCAACTCATAATTATTTAAAAAGTAGGAAGGCAACGCATATAGAATTATCTTGGGGTTCTGGAATTGGATATGGAATTTCTGATGGAGATTTTAAAATGATGGTATGCAATGTAGATAGTAAATTTATTAATCCTTCTAGTGATAATCTATATCAAAATGTATTATTTAAATTTAAAATAAATATGAATTAAATTTATTTAACAAGACTTCAAATAAATTGCTTAATTATAATTTATAGATTACTAGAAGGTAAAGCATTGTGAAAAAATAGTTTTATGTTTAGTAAGTATTGATTTATCAATATTTGTATTGTCTTCCTGTAGCATTAATAATTATAAGCCTATATCTATAATCTTTAGGGGTATTCAAACTCGTGTTAAGAACAGTAATTAAAGCCATATTGAAAGCATAGGTTTGATACCAAGAAAAATAAAGGTTTCAGACCTTTTTTGGTTGTTTTAAAACTCATTTTTGCATTTTTCTTAGTCAATCTATGTTCAAACAAATGATTCTTTACCATTCTTTGTGTCCTTGTAATTGTCAATAATTTTGTGTAGTTTTGGGGATGCGGACAATTCTATTATGATATTTACAATGATTGAACAGTAATAACATTAGTGCGATATAAAAATTAAATTATTCTCTATGTCATTACCTTAATGTTAAAATAATTATATAAACAACTTTAAGGAGGATATTTAACTATGTATAAAGATTTAGGCACAGTTTTACTTATAGGTGGATGTGGCACTGGAAAATCAGTGTTTATTCATAAATACATTAAAGAAATTATTAATGAAGATGTTGACATTTATGTTATCGATCCTAAACAAGTTGAATTTTTCGATTTAAAAGATAATAGAAAAGTCATTTATATTGATAATACAGAAGACATTCAAGAAAAATTATTATCAAATATAGATAATAAAAGATGTGCTAAGAAAACTTATGTTTTTATAGATGAATATGCAGAGATTAAATGGTCAAAAGAAGTTAATAAAGGTATTAGAAACCTTATATTCAATAGACATGAATTAAATATTGAATTAGTTGTCGCATCTCAAATTAAAGATACTTTCTGTACCCGCTTAAAAGCGAGTGTTGATGCGGTTATAACTTTAAATAGTCATCCTAGAAACAAATAATCATGGTCAAATTAGAAGAATGAATGATGGTCTAACGTATGACCGAGATGATAAAGAATTGTTATCTTTAAGGTAAAAATGTCATAAGTTATGTTTGAAACATAATTTTTAGAAGAAACTAATCCTCATAGAGCTGAGATACTTAAAGAATTAGGCATTAAAGTCCCTTATTAAAACAATGTTTGTTTTTGCTGATTGGATTATTAAATGAGACCCTCCTTTTAGTTGATCTAACAATTTGGTCTCATCTCACTTTCATAGTTTTTTATTACTGTGAAAAAGTTAGGACATAAACGTCGTTAATTTTGCGAGAATATAGAAATGATAGAAGCTGAAACGGTTCTTCTAGAATCGTCCGAAGAGTTATAGCTTATACATATTGATGCTTACATAGCTCAGGAAGAAAAAAATAACCTTCAAATTTAAGAATGAATATTAAATCACTAAATAACATTTAGAACCAGTCATAAGGCTGGTTTTTTATGTTGCTACTGCATTTACAAATAGATGTTTTAAGGTAAAACACTAAAAGGTTATTAAATAAAAAAATTGGTTTTTAATTAGAATAAATTTTGGATTTTTAGGAGCATTAAAATTTACAATATTCATATACAAAATTTTAGAAATATTTAAAAAAAACTCTGTAAAATTCAACTATTTTTAATAAAAAGTACTCCAATTCCTATTTTTTAAAAATTGGAGTACTTGATATTACTGTTTATGCCTTAGGCAATTTTATTATTTATATTTATAGAATCCTTCTCCAGAACTTGTACCTAATTTGCCTTGATCAATTTTTTCTTTTAACATTTTTGCGATGTTTTTGAATCCGTATGGTAACATCATCTTCTTAAGAAGTGGTGAAATTAATCCTGGAACTTTTTGATATTTTTCGACGATATTGTAAGCTGTTGTTAAACCAACTACATCGATAATTTCAAATGGTCCTCTTGGAGCGCCTGTACCTAACTTCCAAGCTTTATCAACACTAGCTGGATCAGATACACCATTTGCAACAAGATCCATACCACATAATAAGAATGGAACTAATAATGAGTTCAAGAGATATCCGTTCTTTTCTTTTAATACTGGGACTGGAATCATACCGATTTCAACAGCAAATTTCATAACTTCGTCAAAAATCTTTGGATCTGTCTTATCTTGAGCCATGACTTCAGCAAGATTTTGTTTCCAAATGTGGTTTGCAAAGTGAAGTGAGCAATATTTTGTTGCTTTTCCAGTATATGGTGCAAATGTAGATGGTAATAATGTTGATGAGTTTGTGACAAGAATTGTCTTTTCTTCCATAAGTGGTGCAAGCTTCTTATAGAAAGCAATTTTTTCGTTTGTGATTTCTGCCATTGATTCAATGATAATGTCAGCATCTTTACAAGCTTTTGCTAAATCTAATTCTAACTTGATATTCTTATGAGCTGCTTCTGCTTTTTTGATGCATTCTTCAGCATCAAATGAATCCATAGAAGCAAGACCTTTACACCAATTAGCTGGAGATTTTCCTTCTGGTGTGTTCATTAATTCAATTGCAGCTTTATAATCTTTTTCCAATTGATCTAATTTTGGTTGTGTTCTGCCAATTGAACCTTCACTACGTAACCAAATTGTTACTTCTTTGCCACAGTATGCAGCTTGGTAAGCAATTTGGCTTCCTAATACGCCGCCGCCTGCAACGACAACTTTCTTAAATTCCATAAATATCCTCCTAAATTTTTAAGTCAAAATATTATAAAATTTATCACTATACATTTTCAATATATAAGATAATAAATACAAAAAAGTGATAGCGGTATTATAAAAATAACCAAAAAAAGGTGCAGACAAAAACCTGGATTAATATAGAAAGGACAAGTTTTTGTCTATGCCCCAAATTGGTAAAAAATATTGCTTCTTTCACTATGATCAGTATTTTATACTTTATTATTTCCAATGCATTTTATTGTGCTTAAAAAATAACAAATATATATTTACAGACCAATCTTTTAAAATTGTTAAAATTATGTTAAGTTATTTTTATTAATGTGAGGGAAAATTATGTCTTTTAAAGATTGGCTGACTGGTGATAAGGTCACAAATACCGGAATAGAGTACTCACCTATATATTGGATAACTTTATCTGTTGTGTTACTTATTTTAATTTTATTAATAGTTTTTTCTGCACTCAAAAAGATTCCAAATAAAATTAAACAAAATGTTTTAATTGGTATTGCTATATTTCAATTAGCTTTTGAAGTTGTTTGGAGAATTATTTTTGCTGTTTTTAAAGGATCAACATTTGTTAATCTTTGGCCAATGTATCCATGCAATTTGGGTGGTATTATTGTTCCGATAGTCTGTTTATTGAATTCAAAAAAAGGAAAAGATTTATTTTATCTTTTCGCATTTGTTGGTGCTTTATTATCTTTTGCACTTCCAGGAAATATGTATAGTTTTGATTACATGGCATTTCCATTATTAAAATCAGCTTTACAACACACAGGAATTTTAATTATTCCTGCAATGGAATATTCTATGGGAAAATATCGTCCATCAATTAAGGATTATCCTTTACTTTTTGTTGGATGTTTAATTCATTTCTTAAATTGTGAAGGTATTGATGAGTGGCTTGGTTTAGATCCTGCTACAAATGATTATATGTATTTAAGACAAGGCTATCCATTTGAAATTCCGGGTATTCCAAGTCCGTTTGTTACGATAATTTTTGCTCTCATTGTCTTTGCAATTTTGCTTATTATATTAAATCCAAAAGAATCTATTGCTTACATAAAAGGCAAATTTAATCTTCTTTTTTCTAAACAAAAAAAGCATGTTAAAGGTGAGTAAATCTTAAAAAACCACAGAAAAACTCAACTATTTTTATAAAAATTACAATAATTTTGTTGTTGTTCCTTCATGAAAAGTTACTGGAATTATTAGATATTTTTTATCTCCAATACCATTTTTTATTTCAAAAAAAATAAATCAATAGCTTCTTTTATGGATTCGTCTTCATTTGGAGAAACGCTACTTATTCTAATTTGATAAGTAAAGAAACATATCATTTCTTAATGAGTGGTAATGGTAATATTTATTTTGAAAGAGCTATTGGACCTAATAAAATTGGTGATAGATTCTCAAAAGAAATGG
>JAEDOI010000016.1 GCA_016302065.1 Bacilli bacterium
TTTCTTTAATTATTCAATTAAAGTTAATTCTATTAATGATACAGAGGCTAGTATTACTATCTTTTAATTATGAATGTTTTAATCACTGGATGTAGTAATGGAATTGGAAAAAGTGTAATAGAAAAGTTTGCTTCTAACAATCATTTTTGTATTGGTTTAGATGTTGTTGAATCTAAAAATAGTTGGGAAAACATAGTGAATTTTGTTTGTGACATTACAAATTATGATTCATTAAAGGTGGTTGAAGAATATTTAAATATTAATAATATTAAACTAGATTTAATTATAAATGTTGCTGGGATTCATAAAATGGCATCTTTAGTTGAAACAGATTTTAAATATATTAAAAAATTAATAGATGTCAATTTAGTTGGTACAATGCTAGTTAATCATACATTTTTTAAATATTTAAATAATAAAGGAAAGATATTTTTATTAACAAGTGAAGTTGCTTCTTTTACTCCAATGCCTTTTAATGGATTATATAATATTTCTAAAACTGCTTTGGAAACATATGCTGATGCTCTTCGTCAAGAAGTTAATCTTTTAGGATTTAAAGTAGTAACTTTTCAACCAGGATCAATTGAAACAAAGCTTAGTAAAAATTCTTTAACAGACACAAAAGAGTTGGCAAATAATACTGTTATTTATAAAAAACAAGCTAAACATTTTTATACATTGGTTTCTAAATTTATGGGAAAACCTCTTAAAGCAGAAAAGTTAGCTTCTTTAATATATAAGGTTTCATTAAAGAAACATCCAAAATTAACCTATAAAATTCATCGTTCATTTGGTTTAGTTTTGTTAAATATTTTACCTAAAAGAACTCAGTTATTTATTATTAAAAGTTTACTTAATAAAAAATAAGGATATTTCTTTTGAAAATGGTAAAAAAGGAAAAATGTTTTTTATAAAAAACGAAAATATTGATGGATATTTAACTAGCGATTATGATAATAATATTATTGATCAAAATTTTAAATGTTATATAGGAGAGACTTATGAAAAAAAATAATTTATTAATTTTAAAAATTACATCATTAATTTTGTGTTTTTTAATGATTGTTTCTTGTTTTATCCCTTTTAAAGTTAATATTTCAGTTAATCCCAACTATGATGAATATGCGTATCGTTCATTATTTTTATATTTGTTTTATCCAGGAAGTAATATGTCTATTTTAAATTTAGAACTTTATGTATTTTTCGGTTCATTAACTATAGGAAGTTTATTGTTAACTCCAATATTATTTATGTTTTCAAATATAAAAGAAGCTTTAATTTCTGCAATTGTAGGGTTAGCTTTTGGCCTATCAACTATGATTCTATGTTTAGTTATCTTTGGATATGGATTTGTATATTTTATGTATTCGTTAATAATATTTATTTATATTTTAGTTATTTATCTTATTCAAAAAAGAAAAAATAAAGCGAATAATCTAAGTTCTAAATAATTTTAATAAAAACAATAAATTTATAATAATAATACTCACAAAACATATGAATAATATGTTAAAATTATTAAGAAATGGACAATATTTTTAACTATATTCATTATGATATGTTTAAAGTTCTATCATCTAAAGATAGAGAATTTAACTATGATATTTTAATTTATCTTTATAATTATTTTTGCTTTCAACAAGGTGGAGCTAAAGCTATTAAAAATGATGTTATTTTGGATTTAGAAAGAAGTATTGATTTTAAACATTATAAAGATATTGACGATGAAGAAAACGAAGATATTAAAAATAGGTCTAAAAGAGATATTATTTTATATAAATATAATCAATTTAAGAAAACTGGTTGGATTGAAGATGGATATAATAAAGATCTTGAAATTGAAGTTAATTTAACAAGTCAAGCTATATCAATTTTATCTAATCTTTATTCGATTACCGAAGAAGATGATTTAAGTGAATTTTCAGGTTATGTAAATAACTGTTATAACTCCTTAAATAGCAAGGATTTTTACGATAAAAATAAATGCTTTACTTATGTCGAACAAGCCTATATTGCTACAAAAGAACTATCAGATAAACTTAATTCTATGACTTCAATAATTAAAAGATATACCAATAACATCCTTTCAAAAGAGCAATTTAAAGCTAATGATATTGCAAAAAATGTTTATGAAGAATATAACGATAAGATTGGTATTAGATTATTTAATAATTTAAAAATAAAAGATAATCCATATAAATATAAAAATCAAATATTAGAACTTGTAAAATCATGTTTAAATGAAGATTATTTATTAATTATTGATTCATATAGAACAATTAAAAATAAGAAAATATTAAAAGAAGAAGATCATAAAAAAATAAAAGATAAATTACATTTTATATATAATTTCTTTGATAATATTAATAAAAGAATTGATGAAATTGATGATATTAGTAAGAAATATCTTTCTATTTGTACATCAAAAATTAAATTTATTATTAACGAAAGTAAAGATATTGAAGAAGAAATTAATAATACTTTAAAACTATTAAATAATGATTTTGATTTTAGTTTCTTTGAAGATTATTTTAATATTACTAAAATTTCAACCCTTGATGATGAATCTTATTTTAAGCCAAGAAGTAAATACATTCATTATAAGGAAATACCTATTAATTTAGATATTAAAAATATTGATAATAAATCTATTAAAGAAGATTTATTAAATAAGATTAAAGCAAGTAACGAATATTCATTCTCTTCAATTAATAAATTTATGATAAGTTTATTATCTAATAAAAAAGAAGTTAAAATATCTTCTATTTTAGATAAATTAAAAGAAATTGAATCAAGCAGTGTTAAACTACTTTTAGGACTTTTATATCAATATAATGACTTAGCAAGTTATACAATTATTAAACTTGATGATGAAGTAATAATTGATAATTATCGCTTAATGAACTTTATAATTAGAGGTAAGAATAATGGATAGAATTGAAGAATTAGAAAATTTATTAGAAAGATATAAAACTTTTAATGATACAAAAAAGAACCTCCTTTCGAAAATTATTAATCGTTTATTAAATGAATCATTTTTGATGCTTGAAAGAAATGAAGATAAAGATGATTATTATAATGCCTTAGATTTATTAAATGAAATTAATTCTTATTTATCACTTATTGATTATAGTGTAGTTTACGATAAAAACATTAATATAATTTATATTAAAAATACTGAAAATAAAAATAGAATCCATTTAAATAAATTTGATACTGTCCTTCTTTTAATTTTTAGATTGTTATATTTTAAAAATTCTAAAAAAGCCAGCTTATCAAATTTAGTTTCCACTAGTTTTATTGAACTAAAAGAAGAAGTAAAGAAAACAAATATTTATAAAGAAGAAAAAACTACTAATGAATATTTAGAATCTTTACGAAATTTAAGAAGATTAAAATTAATATCATTTACTAGAAATAATGATTTTAATGATGAAAGTTATATATTTATTTATCCTTCAATTCTTTACATAGCTAAAATGGAAAATATTGAAGAATTGAATAATTTATTAAAGAAATACGTGCTAGGAGATCAAAATGAAGAAGTTAGTGAAAATTAAGCTTATTAATTGGCATTTATATAACGATACTGAGATTGATGTTAATAATAACACTTGTATTTGTGGAGAAAATGGAAGTGGAAAATCAACTTTAATTGATGCTTTACATTTTGTTCTTAGTGGTGGAACTTGTAAATTTAATACTGCTGCTAATGAAAGAAATGACCGTAATGTTGAATCTTATGTAAGAGGAAAATTAGGGTATGAAAATAAAGAATATCTAAGAAATGATGATGTTATTACGCATGTTGCTTTAGAATTTTTTGATGATGAAAGTAATACATATTCTGTTGTTGGAACAGTAATTTATTATTCAAGAGGTTCTAAACTTGAAAAACATTTTTATGCTATTGATAATGCTACAATTGTCTCAAGTTGCTATGTTAGTAAATCTTCTTCTCCTGTTTTAATTTCTGAACTTGAAAGTAATTATAAATCTTTAAATAAAGAATTAAACGAATTTAAAGGTACAGTTGAACAAGTTAAATATAGTATTCTTTCATTTTTAGGACTTGATAAAAAAGATGCTGAAAAATATCTTGATCTTTTACCAAAAGCTTTAGCCTTTAAACCTATTGCTAATATTAATAATTTTGTTTTTGATTATCTTCTTCCAGAAAGAAGTTTATCTTTAGACAATATGAAAGAAAATGTTAGAAATTATTCTAACTTAGAGAATTTAATTGAAAGAGAAAATTTACGTCTTTCTTCTTTAACTCCTCTTGTTGATTTAGCAAATTCATTTACTATTGATAATAATAAAAAAACTATATTAACTAATCTATTAAATGAATTTTCATTAGATACTTATTTAAAAAGAAGAGATGCTTTAGAAAAAGATAATTCAAGTCTAGATTTAAATATTAAAGAACTCGAAAATACTTTTAATTCATTAAATGAAAAGAAAGAAGAATTAATTAAAGAAATTAACAATTTAGATAACAATGAATTGTCTAACGAATTAAAAGAATTAAACTTAAAGAAAGTAAGATTAAACAATGATTTAAATAAATATAATGATTTAAAGAATATTGTAAGTGGAAATATTGAAACAGTTCATAACATTTTATCTTCAGATAATATTAAAATTAATAATTCAATTAAAAATTATTTTTATAAAGAAGACTATGTTAAATATAAACAAGAAATTAGCAATATAAAAAATAAAATTGAAGAAAAATTTGAATTAAATTTAGAGTCTTTACACGAATATAAGACTTCATTTGATAATCATAAAATTAATTATGACTCAAAATTAAGGTATCGAGATAGTCTTGAAAAAGGTAAGAAAACGTATGGAGAAAATATTACCAATTTAATTGATATTTTAAAGAAACATTTCCGTGATTTATATAATATTGAAATAGATATTAATATTTTTGCAGATCTTGTTGATAATGTTGAACCAAAATGGAGAAATGCTTTAGAAGGATTTTTAAATACTCGTCGTTTCTATCTTTTTATTGATAAAAAATATTATGATGAAGCTTTAAGAGTTTATGAACAAGTTGCTAAGGAAAATAAAATTAAAGTTTATGGAGTAGGTTTAGTAAATGTTTCTAAGCTTGAAGAAGTTAATGATGATAATATTAACGAAAATAGTTTATTTACGAAGATGGAATATCTAACGGATGATGCTAGAAACTATGCTTTTATGGTATTAAATAATGTTAGATGTGTTGAAACTGTTGATGAACTTAAAAACTTTGATGTTGCTATTACTCCTAGTGGAATGCTTTATTCTTCTTTTGTTGCTAATTTTATTAATCCTCGAATTTATGAAACTCCATATTTAGGAAGGAAATCAATTGCCCTTCAAATTGATAAAGTAAGTGCTGAAATTGAAGAATTATATTCTATTTTAAAAGAGGAAGAAAATTCAATTGTTACTCTTTCTAAGATTAAAGATAATCTTTCTAGAGTAAATAAGCTTATAAATCATATTGATTTAAGTGAAAATATATTTACTTTAATCAATAATTTATCCGTAGATTTAAATAAAGTAAATGATGATATTGAAAAGTTAACTAAAGGTAATTTACTTGAAATTCAAGAAACAGTTGAACTTAAACGTAAAGAAAAAGAAGAAGTGACAAGTAAGATTAATGAAACAAATAACTTAATTACTTCTTTAAAAGGTAAGAAGTTTAGTAATGAAAATAGTCTTAGTTTATTAAATGCTAAAATTGAGGATTTAAGAAGATTTACTTGTTCTCAAACTCTAAAAAAAGAATATGAGAATATTAAAATTTTATATGCCAATAAATCAAGTAGTGAAATTGAAAATGAACTAAATGAATTAAGATTTAATGTTGAGAAGAAAGAAAAAGAACTTATTTCGTTAATGACTAAATACGTTTCAAATGAAGATAATAAATGTGATTTTAAAGCTGATGTCGCAAACATTAATAAATTTATAAACCTTTATAATGAGATTAGAGACCGTAATTTAGTTATATTTAAAGATAAAGCTAGAAAAGCAAAAGAGGAATGTGAATTAGCTTTTAAAAATGATTTCCTTTATAAAATAAGAACTTCTATTAATGAAACATATGAAAATATTAATAATTTAAATAAGATTTTAAAAAGAGAAGAAAATAGATTTGGAAAAGATAAAGAAATTTATGAATTTGTCATAATGGGCTCTCATAATATTGAAATGAAACAATATTTTGATATTTTTACATCTAGTCAAGATTATAATGATGAAGGATTATTCTCAGAAGCAATGAGTGAAAAAAACATTGAATTAATGGAGAGTTTATTTAAAAAGATTACAAGCCTTGATGATAAAGAAAATGAAAAAGAACTTGCTAAATTTATCGATTATCGAAATTATATGGATTACGATATTAAAATTACTGATAAAAATAACAATGTTTCTTATTATTCTAAAGGCGGAAAAGGAAAGAGTGGAGGAGAGACTCAAACTCCATTCTATGTCTTTATTGCCGCTTCATTTAATTCAATTTGTAACAAAAACAAATATCAAAGAAAAGGTAGTCCACTTTGTTTAATGTTCCTTGATGAAGCATTTAATAATATGGACGAAAATAGAATTGAAACTATGATGAATTTTTATTCTAAACTTGATATTCAAGTATTAATTTCTGTTCCTACTCAAAGAGTAAGTTCTATTTATAAATCTGTTGAAACAATATTAGGAATAGCTAAAGCAAATGATAATGCACTAATTTATTCGTTAGAAAAGAATGGACTTGAAGGATAATTATAAAGAAAAAATATTAAATAGATTGTTGGATTTATTTGAAAATCGTAAAGTTTTTAAAACTTTAGATTTTTCTAAAAATAATATTTATATTGATTACAAAGATAAATTATTAGCATATTATCATAAAGAAAAATATCGATATTTACCTTATTTTTCTAATGAATTAGATATTTTAACAAGAAATAAATTAATATTTATTAAATATGATAAGGATGAAGAAATAGAAAGAATTTATTTAAATTTAAATAATATTGATTCTTGTTATGAATTTGTTTCTAGAACTAACAAAGTTAAACTTTATAATGAGTTAATTTTATTAGTAAATAAATATTTATCTAATTCGAGTAATAAGGTAGTAAAAAGTTATTTAAATGATTGCTTAATAACTTTAAATAATAGGGTTAGTTATGCCGATAAATTTAAAAATAGTGAGGATTTAATATTAATTTTAAAAGGAGTAAAAGGGATAATAGAAAATAAAAATGAAATATTAATTAGAAATTTTTCTGTTAAAATATTTTCTGATTCTAAATATTTTGAAAACAATATTAATAAATTTTTTAATATTTTTAATACCTATTATGATAAAAAATTTGAAAATATTGATGATTTTTTAAATTATTTTAATATTTATAAAAATCCAAAGTATTCATATATAAAAAATGGATTAGTATTTAAAATCAATAATACAATTATTGATTTAGATGATTTTAAATATGAATTTTCTTTAACTAATGAAGAAATTAATAATTTAGAAATAATTAAAATTAATAAGAGAAAAATATTAACAATTGAAAATTTGACTACATTTCATTATTTTTCTTCAAATGATTATATTGCTTTGTATTTAGGAGGGTTTTCTTCTTCTTTAAAAATCGAATTATTAAGAAAAATAAAAGAATTTGATAATACGATTCAGTTTTATCATTTTTCAGATCTTGATGTTGGAGGATTTAATATTTATTTCAATTTAGTAAAACGATTGAATACTAAAATAATTCCATTTTTAATGAATGAAGAAATATTTAAAAAATATTTACCATTTGCTAAACCATTAACAAACATAGATAAAAATAGTTTAGAATCAATGTTAAATTTAGAATTTAATCCATTTAAAGAATTAATTAAAGTGATGTTAAAAGAAAGTAAAAAACTTGAACAAGAAAGTATTGATATAAAGGAGTTTAAGTGATGGAAAGAGAGTTAACGTTAGAAGAAAAAACATTATTAATTGAAGGTCATAATAATTGGAATACTTACGAAATTAAAGATCTTGATATTGTAAAAACTACAATGTGTGATGGACCACTTGGATTAAGAAAAGAGGTGGGAAATAATAGTGATTTTGGATTAAAAAAGTCATGTCTTGCTACAGCTTTTCCAGCCTCAATTAATCTTTCAACCTCATTTAATGAAGATATTGCTTTTAAAGTAGGAAAAGCAATAGGGAAAGAATGTATAGTTAATGATGTTGACATTTTATTAGCTCCTGGAGTAAATATAAAAAGAAATCCTCGTTGTGGAAGAAATTTTGAATATTTTAGTGAAGATCCACTTGTTGCTGGAACAATTGGAGCAAGTTATATTAATGGTCTTCAAAGTGAAAATATTTTAGCAACTTGTAAACATTATTGTTTAAATAATAGTGAAAATTATCGATATAATTCAAATAGTGTTGTTTCTTTAAGAGCTTTAAGAGAAATATATCTTAAACCTTTTGAAATAATTATTAAAAATACTGATTTAAAGTTAATAATGTGCTCATATAATATTGTTAATAACATTCAAGTAAGTGAAAATGAATATCTTTTAAATACTATTTTAAGAGATGAATTTAAATTTGATGGAGTTGTAATGTCTGATTGGGGTGCTACAAGAGATCGAATTTTAGGATTAAAAGCTGGATTAGACTTAGATATGCCAGGAAATGTTAAATATAATGAATCTAAAATTTTTAATGCTATTAAAAACAATGAGCTTGATGAATCAGTCTTAGATAAAGCAGTTAATAACATCATTAATATTAATAATATTATTAAAGAAAATAGAATTAAAAATAGTAAAAAGAATAGGGATTTACATACTATTTTTAAAGAAAATGAACAAATAGCATTAGAAGCTGCTATTGAAAGTGCAGTTCTTTTAAAAAATGAAAATAATGTATTGCCTCTTAAAAGAAATAAAAAATATTTAGTAGTAGGTGAACTTTTTGAAAAGATGAGATATCAAGGAGCTGGATCTAGTTTAATTAATCCAGTTAGTTTAGTAACTCCATATAATGCTTTTATTAATCATAATGTTAATTTTGAATATGTTAAAGGATATAAAGAAATTGATGATAAAATTGATATTTCTTTAGAAGAAGAAGCTATAAATAAAGCTAAAAACTTCGATAATATTATTATTTTTGCTGGACTTACTGATTTAAAAGAATGTGAGGGATTTGATAGGGAAAATATAAATTTAAGTGAAAATCAAATTTCATTAATTAATAAATTAGCTTCTTTAAATAAACATATTGTTTTAGTTCTTTATTTAGGTAGTCAAGTTATCATTCCTTCAATAAATAAAATAGAAGGAATATTAAATATGTTTCTTCCAGGAAATCAAGGTGGAGAGGCAACATATAAATTATTGTTTGGAGAAAGTGTTCCAAGTGGAAAACTTACTTCGACTTGGGTAAAGAAAGAAGAAAATATTCCTTTTAATAATGAATTTGGAAAAACAAAAGTAGAGTTATATAAAGAAGATATATTTGTTGGGTATAGGTATTATGATTTTAATGAAAGTCTTGTACAATTTCCATTTGGTTTTGGTCTTTCTTATTCAAAATTTGAATATTCAAATTTAGTAATTAATATTATTAATGATGTATTAAACATAAAATTTAATATTAAAAATACAGGTACTTATAAAGCTAAGGAAGTTGCAGAAATTTATATTTCTAATAAAAATAAAGAATTAATTGTTCCTAAAAAAGAATTAAAGGCTTTTAAGAAGGTGTTGCTTGATGTAAATGAAACAAAAGAAATTGAAATAAAAATTCCTTTAAGTGAATTAAGCATTTTTGCTTCTGATTTATATCGATTTGTAACAGTAAATGGAACTTATGAAGTTTTAGTTGGTTCATCATGTTTAGATATTAGGTTAAAAGAAGAATTTTCTATTAAAAATAAAGAAAATTATAAAGATAATATTGATCTAGATTTAAAAGAAAAATATAAAAATATTAGTAAATTAAATATTTCTTCCTTCGATTTCTATAAACTTACAAATATTACAGTAAAAAAGGAAAATGAAGCTCTAACAATTGAATCTCCATTTAGCGATTTTAAAAAGACTAAAAAAGGAAAATTTGCTTATAAATTAATTTTTATGATTTATAAAAATCTTGTAATTCCAAAAATTGCTAGAAGTAAAAGTCAACTTAATAAAATTAAGGATAACAATCTTAGAGATTCATTAATTAAAAATAGATTCTTCCTTCTTTCAATGTTTGATCATAATTGTCCTAGAAGTATTTTTATGGCGAGTAATGGAGCTACAAACTATCATCAAATATTAGGAATGGTAGATTTAGCAAATGGAAAATATTTTAGAGCTATTAAAAATTTTTTGACCAAAGATAAATAATATTTGGTTGAAAAGTATATTCAAAAAGAACATAATATTGTTGTCAATAGAGTTGTTAATTATAATTTGCTAAAAAATATGCGTGAATTTCAACTATCCCCCGAAAGACCGCATATTTTTTAATTATATTTATATATATAGGATAATAGTAAAAAAAGAACTTCATAAGATATTTTTATTTTTTAGCACTTTTTACTTGCAAGTGCTAAATGCTTATGTATAATATTATTAGCAACATGAAATATTGAGTGCTAGAAGGGGTAAAAGATGAGATTAAAAAGATGGGAAGTCGTACTTAAATATATTGTTGAAGATTATATTGAAAGTGCTGAGCCAGTTGGTAGTAAAACACTTTTAAAAAATCATAAACTTCAATATTCAAGTGCAACAATCAGAAATGAAATGGCTTATCTTGAAGATCTCGGATACATTGAAAAGACTCACACTTCAAGTGGTAGAGTTCCTTCAACTGAAGGCTATCGATATTATGTTACTAAGTTAAGAAGTGAAAAAATTGATAAATCGATTAAATATGAGATTGATCGATTAGTCGATAGTTGCACTTCAATAGAAGATCTTCTTTATTCTTCTTGTGAAATGCTATCAAATATGACTAGACTTGCTTGCTGTTATTTAGGACCTAATGTCTTTGATGAAAGACTTGCTAAAGTTGAAATCATTAAATTAGCATCTAATAAGTTTACCTTCTTATTTATTACTGATAGAGGTTACTTAGAGAATAAAACATTTGTAGAAAAAGAAGATAAAATTAAACGTTTAATCGAATGCGTTAATAAGCTTGATGAAGAAATTGCTTCAGTGAGACTTGTCAATATCTTTGAAAAGTTAAATGAAGTTAAAGCAAACTATCAAGATTATATTAGTGAATTTGATTATATCACCAAATTATTTGTTTCGATGTTAAAAGACTTCCTTATTAAGAGGAATTCTCAATTCTATGGAAAAGATTATCTTCTTGATCAACCTGAATTTAAAGACAACATCGTTTCAACTAGATCGATTGTAAGTTTATTATCTCATCCATATCGATTGAATAGGATGTTTACTGAAAATGAAGAAACAGTTATCTCGATTGGGAATGGTGAGTTAAAAGACATTACAATTATTACAAAAGATATTAAGGTTCCTTCTTCAAATCAAAATATTGGGAAGATTGCTGTTGTTGGTCCGACTAGAATGAATTATGAAAAGGTTCTTCAATATCTCGAATACGTAGTAAAAATGGTCGCTTTTCATCTAAGTGATCTAGAAAGGAAGGAATATGGCAGATAGTGAAAAGAAAGTCGAAGAAGAAGTAAAAGAAACAGAGGAAGAAAAAGAACCTCTTAATATGAAAGCTTCTTTCAAGAAAAAATTAGCCAAAAAAGATGAAGAATTAGAAAAAGCAAAAGCTGATATGGAACATTGGAAAAATGAGTATTATAAAGCTTATGCCGATATGGCTAATTTAAGAAAAGATATCCAAAAAGATCATCAAGAAGTTATCAAATATCGTGTTGAAGGACTTGTTGATAATTTGCTTCCGGTTCTTGATGCCTTCGATATTGCTTTAAAAGCAGATGTCAAAAACGAAGAAACAAAAAATTATTTATTAGGTTTTAAATATGTATATACTCAATTACTTCAAGTTCTTGAAGGAGAAGGTATACAAGTAATCGAACCTTCAATTGATTCAAAGTTTGATGAAAAAACGATGCATGCTGTTGAAACAATTGAAAGCGATGGTGAAGAACACCTAGTAAAGAAAGTTAATTTAAAAGGATATAAACTTTATGATCATCTTGTTAGAGCAGCAATGGTTGTAACAAGTGTAAAACATAAAGAAGAGAATAAAGATACAAAAGAGACAACTGAAGAAAAAGTTGCTTAGGAGGAAAAATTTATGGCAAAAGAAATTATTTTAGGAATTGATTTAGGTACAACAAACAGTGTTGTTAGTTATCTTCAAAGTGATGGAACTGTTAAAGTTATTCCAAACCCAGAAGGAACAATGACTACACCTAGTGTTGTAGGATTTAAAGCAAATGGAGAAGTTATTGTTGGTAATGCTGCAAAACGTCAAGCAATTACTAATCCAGATACAGTTGCAAGTATTAAAAGAAAAATGGGCTCAAGTGAAAAAGTCCATGTTAACTGCATTTCAAAGGATTTTACTCCTCAAGAAATCAGTGCAAAAGTTTTAGCTTATATGAAATCATATGCTGAAGCAAATATTGGTCATCCAGTAGAAAAAGCTGTTATTACAGTTCCTGCATACTTTAATGATGCTCAAAGACAAGCTACCAAAGATGCTGGTACAATCGCTGGATTAAATGTTGTTCGTATTATTAACGAACCAACCGCTGCCGCTTTAGCTTATGGTCTTGGTAAAGATAAGAGTGAAAAGATTGCTGTCTTTGACTTAGGTGGTGGTACTCTTGATGTTTCTATCCTTGATATTGGAGATGGAACATTTGAAGTTGTCGCAACTGCTGGAGACAATAAACTTGGTGGTGATGACTGGGATAATGTTTTAGCTGATTGGATTAGAGCTCAAATTCAAAATGAGTTTGGTGTTAATATTTCCGATAAGATGGCTCTTCAAAGATATAAAGATGCTGCTGAAAAAGCTAAGATTGAACTTTCTTCATCAACTCAAACAACAATTTCACTTCCATTTATTGGAATGGGTGCAAATGGTCCTATTAGTTTTGAAACTACATTAACTAGAGCTAAATTCCAAGAAATGACAAGACATCTTCTTGATAGATGTAGAAAACCTCTTGAAGATGCAATTAGAGATTCTAAATTAACATATAACGATATTGACGAAGTTCTTCTTATTGGTGGATCAATTCGTATGCCAGCCGTTCAAGAATTAGTTGCTAATATTACTGGTAAAAAACCTAACTTAAGTGTTAACCCAGATGAAGCTGTCTCAATTGGTGCTGCTTATCAAGGCGGAATTTTAAGTGGTGATGTTAAAGATGTTATTCTTCTTGATGTTACACCTTTAACCCTTGGTATTGAAACAATGGGTGGTGTCTTAACTCCATTAATCACAAGAAATACAACAATTCCAACCACAAAATCTCAAATCTTCTCAACTGCTGCTGATAATCAACCAGCTGTTGATATTATGGTTTATCAAGGTGAAAGACCAATGGCTCGTGATAACAAACTTCTTGGTCACTTCCAATTAAGTGGAATTAAACCAGCTCCAAGAGGAACTCCAAGAATTGAAGTTACATTCAATATTGATGTCAATGGTATTGTTAAAGTTAGTGCAAAAGACCTTGATACTCAAAAAGAACAACAAATTACTATCAATGATTCAAATGGATTAAGTAAAGAAGAAATTGATAGAATGGTAAGAGAAGCTGAAGCAAATAAAGAAGCAGATAACAAGAGAAAAGAAGAAGCTGAACTTGTTAATAAAGCTGAATCATATCTTTCAAGTATCAATCAAGGATTACAAGAAAAAGGCGATTCTATTGATCCAAAGCAAAAAGAAGAAGCTACAAAACTTAGAGATGAAATTCAAAATGCTTTAAACAATAAAGACTATGATACTTTAAGAAATAAGATTAACGAACTTGAAAAAGCTGCTGCCTATATGCAACAAGCTGCTCAAAATCAACAAACTCAATCAGGTCCAACTGATGCAAATTATAACAGTTCTAACAGTCAATCAAGTGGATCATCAAGCAAAGATGATGATGTAATTGATGCAGACTTCACTGATAAAAAATAACTTAAACGTTAATTAACAAGATAGGAGAGCTTGGCTCTCCTATTGGTCGTAAGGAGAGATAATATGAGTACAAAAAGAGATTACTATGAAGTTCTTGGAGTAAGCAAAAGTGCTACGCAAGATGAAATTAAAAAGGCTTATCGTCAATTAGCTAAAAAATATCATCCTGATAATAAAGAAACTGGCGATGCTGAAAAATTTAAAGAAGCAAGTGAAGCTTATTCTGTTTTAAGTGATGAGAATAAGAGAAAAACTTACGATCAATTTGGTCAAAGTGCTTTTGATCAAACAGCTGGTGGCCAAAATCCATTCAGTGGTAGTGGATTTGATGGATTCAACTTTAGTGGCGGTGACTTTGGCGATTTAAACGATATCTTACGTTCTATGTTTGGAGGCGCTTTTGGCGGAGGAAGCAGTTCAAGAGGCTATTCAAATAGAGTCGAAAGAGGGGATGATCGTTTAATGAAAGTCCAGATTAAATTTGAAGAAGCAATAAACGGAACAAAAATTATTGTTCCTCTTGAATATGAAGAAACATGTTCATCTTGTAGAGGAACTGGTGCTAAAAACGGAACTGAATTCACAACTTGTCCAACTTGTAAAGGAAGAGGCAGAGTTTTAATGACTCAAAGAACGATTTTTGGTGTCATGCAACAAGAATCTGTCTGTCCAGATTGTCATGGAAGTGGAAAACGAATTAAAACTAATTGTCCAGAATGTAATGGAAAAGGTTATAAAAAGATTAAAAAAGATGTTGAAGTTAATATCCCAGCCGGTATTAATAATGGTCAACAAATTAGACTTGCTGGTAAAGGTGAAAGAGGATATAACGGTGGAGAAAATGGGGATTTATATATCGCTATTTTAGTAACCGAAAGTAAAACTTTCCAAAGAAAAGGAAACGATATCTATATTTCTAAAGATGTTGATTTTATCGATTGTTGCTTAGGAGAAAAAATAACCATTCCTACAGTTTATGGCGATACTATCCTTGAAATTAATAGTGGAACTCAACCAGGACAAGTATATAAGCTTAAAGGAAAAGGTGTAAAAGATATTAGAGGAAACGGATATGGTGATGAATATGTCACAATTAATGTTAAAATTCCTACATATTTAAATTCAAAACAAAAAGAAGCATTAGAAAATTACAAAAAAGCTAAAAATAGTGATTCACTAAAAGATAAATTTAAAAGAGCATTTAAGTAATATAAATAATGAATTTTATATTCATTTGTAATAATATTTTATAGAGGATAACAATATGCCTAAATGTAAAGAATGTGGAGAAACTATTACTAAATTTGATAAAGAAATATGTCCTTATTGTGGATGCAAAGATCCAATCGATAAAGATAGAGAAGAAACTTGCGATATTACTCAAGCTATATCTACATTTTCATCTCCAAAAGATGAAAATGTAAAAGTTAAAGAACATAAAAAAGTAGTTATGATAATTTTATGTTTGTTTTTTGGATTCTTAGGACTTGATTGTTTCTATTTAGGATTTAAAAAGGAAGGTTTATTTAGAATATTAGCAAGTGTCTTACTTTTTTCTGGTCTTTTTGTTTTATTCTTCTTTTTAATATTTGATATGCAATTTTTATTTCCTCTTATAATCGGATTAAGTGCATTACTTTTAGAGAATATAGTATTTTCTTTAATTGTTGGAATAAAAAGGAAAAAAGATGCTAGTGGAGTATTTATTAGGTAATGCAAAGATATTTTGTAACTAGCAATAATAATGAAATTATTTTTTCTACCGATGATATATTTCATATATCAGTCGTTATGAGAAATAAAATAAATGATTTAATTGAAATAGTTTTAGATTCTAATGTTTATTTAGCTAAAATTATTAGTTTTAAACCTTTTAAAGTTGAAATTGTCTCTAAAATTGAAGAAAATCATGAATTAAACGGATTTATCCGTTTAATTTTATGTTCTTTAAGAGGAGATAAAAATGAATTTGTTATTCAAAAAGCGGTTGAACTTGGAGTGAAAGAAATAATAATTGTAGAGTCAACTAGAAGTGTAAGTAAGATTTTAGATAAAAAAGATTCAAAACTTGTTAGATATAAAAAAATTATTAAAGAAGCTAAAGAACAATCTAAAAGAACGTTTGATGTTAATATTGATATTTTGTCTTTTAAAGATATTAGTAATTTAAAAAGTGATCTTAGCATTATTCCTTACGAAGCAACTAATGAATCAATATCAAATTTAGGAATTATATTAAATGAATGTAAAGATAAAATTGTTAATGTAATAATTGGTCCTGAAGGTGGATTTACTAAAAGTGAAGTAGAATATTGTCACTCATTAAATTATAAAGAAGTAAGTTTAGGAAGAAGAATATTAAGAAGTGAAACGGCCTCTCTTTTTATTCTTTCTTTATTATCATATAATATGGAAACAAAATAGTTATGGAAAAGAGTATTTATAAAATATTAGAAAGTGAAAGAAATAAAAAGAATAGTCATAGTAATGATGAATATACTTTTTTTGTTAACAATAAACATTTTCTAAAAGAAAATACTTATTTCTCTTCCTATGCTTCACCTCTTGATGCTTTTGATTTAATTAAAAGTAATATCATCATTAGAGCTTTAAAAAATAAAGAAGAAATAGAAGAGATGATTTTATCTAAAGAAAGTGATAAAAACATCGATTTAAAACTTTATATTAAAGAAAAATGTTTAGATTTTCCTTCAATTCAATATGAAAATCTAAAAATATATTTCCCATTTTTCTCAAAAATTACCAACAATGTTTATGTTAATGAAGTTGAAAGATTAAATGACGAACCATACAATGCCCTTTTTCAAGATTATTCACCTTTTTTAGTTAATCCTTTTGATACATATGGAGTAGATTTATTTGATTCAACATTTACTCGATTAATTAAAATAGATGAAGATTTAACAACAGTTGCATTTTATTCATATTATTTAAGTGCAATTTTAATTATTAATAAACAAGGTGGATTGGATAATGTAATTTATTTATTTGATAAACATCTTAAACATCCAAATAGAAGCCATATTATCGATAGAGTTAAAGCTCTTACTGATAGTTATTATAAAAACAATATTCACGATTTTGTTTATACGTTATATAAAAATGAATTTATAAGTTATAAGGTATTTAAAAAGATATGCAAAGCAAAGAAAATTTAAGTTTTATAATCGATTATTTAGGATGCAAAGTTAATAGTTACGAAGTTAGTTGTGTAGGTGAAGATTTAATAAGTCACGGATTTCATGAGTTTAATGAAAAGAAAGATAAAAATCCTACAGTAATTGTTATTAATACTTGCTCTGTTACTGAAAAAAGTGATGCAAAAGATCGTAAATTAATTAAACAATATCGTAAAAAATATAAAAAAGCGATACTTGTTGTAATGGGTTGTTATACCCAAAAAAATTATGATTTAGTTGCTTATGAACTTGATGCTGATATAGTTTTAGGTACTTCTTTAAGAAGTAAGATTTTTGAATATATTCAAAAATTTAAAGAAACTAAAGAAAAAATTATTGTTAACGAAATTAATAATAATATTAAGCAATATGAAAACATTAAATTAGATAAATATTTAGATAGAACTAGAGCTTATGTAAAAATTCAAGATGGATGTGATAATTATTGTACATATTGTTTAATTCCTTATATTAGAGGTAGAAGTAGATCAAGAAAAAAAGAAGAAATATTTGAAGAAATTAGATCTTTAATTGATAATGGTTATAAAGAAATAGTACTTACTGGTATTGATATGGGAAGTTATGGCCTTGATATTTATCAAAACTATAATATTTCCTCTTTACTAGAAGATATTTTAAAAAACAATAAAGACTTATATCGATTAAGAATATCTTCTATTGAAGAAAGCCAAATTGATGATAAATTTATTTCTCTTTTTAAAGAATATAAAAATCTGGCTTCTCATCTTCATATTCCTCTTCAAAGTGGAAGTGAATTTATTCTTAAAAAAATGAATCGAAAATATGATTTAAATAATTTTAAAGAAAAAGTTAAAAAGATTAGAAGTGTAAGAAAAAATATTTCAATTACTACCGATATAATTGTTGGTTTTCCTTTTGAAACCGATGAAGAATTTGAAAAGACTTTACAATTTGCTAAAACTATTAAATTTTCTAAAATTCATTGTTTCCCTTATTCAAAAAGAGAAGGAACAATTGCTGCAAAACTTCCTGAACAAGTAAGTGATATTGATAAAAAGATTAGAGTAGCTAAATTAATTGCTTTAAGTGATAAATTAGAATATGAATATGCTTTAAAATTTAATAATAAAGAGATGGAATTTTTAGTAGAAAATTATGATAAAACTACTAAATCTTATAGGGCACATTCTTCAAATTATTTAGAATATTACATTAAAAGCGATGAAAATATTAGTGGACAAATTATTAAAACTAAATTTGTTTTAAATAGTGAAGAAAAAGCTATATCTATCAAAAATAAAATTAAATCTAGAATAAAAAGCGAAGAGTAAGAACAATTAAATAAAATAAAAAATAATGCGATACTATCGCATTATTTTTTTATTAAGAATTTTGTTATAAAGTTATTTTTTTCAACTTATTTATATAAAATTTTTTGGAGAAAAAAAGGAGAATTATGAAAAAAAGCATATTATTTATAAATTTATTTTTGGTGTTAGCTAGTTGTTCTACAATTAATAATGAAGAAATAGAATTGCCAGTAGAAACAGCAATTTTAAAAGATACTTTTAAAAAATTAAATAATTCTTCAACTTATACAATTTTCTCAACTAGTAATTTAAAAGGAACCTTAAATGAAGTTACTTACGAAGATGGGTGGTTTGTTAATCGTAGCGTTTCAACTATTGCAAGTGAAATTTATATAGGAGATAACAACGATTATTCCTTAATTTCTAGTTTAGGATATTGCGTAGTTGATGAAGGAATAATGAAATATAGTTATGGAGAAAATGGATTTATTATACCGTCTTATCTTCAAACAGAATCTAAAGATTTATTATCATCTAGTTGTCTTAAAAATCTTCCAACATTAGAAGAATTTGTTCTTCCTTCTTTACTTAAAACTGGGGATACATATAAATTTAATTTAGGATTAAAAAGAGATGTTAAAATAGTTGATCAATTTTTAAATACTGCTTTTTATAATTATGAAGATGTTAAAGATAATATAAAAGATTGTTTAGTAAAAGCAGAAAATAAAGGAAAAAGTTTACACTTTATTTGTCAATTGGATAGTAATGATAATAATAGTGGGGTAATTGATGTTGAAATTACTAATATTGGTGAAGATAAAGCTCCTGAATCAATAGTTGAATATATCAATAATGGAGGGAGTTATCTTCCCTTTAGTGATGAATTAAAAAATATGAAGAAAACTCTTGATACGTTTTCTCCATATTTTTATGAATACGATAATGAAAATTATGGATTACTTCGTTTTACTATTGGTTCATCTTATCGTGCTTTAACATTTTTAGAAAATGAAGGTGAATATAATCAATATCTTGTTAAAGTAACTGGAGTTGATTCTATTATAGATAATATTTATTGCGTATATGAACATGGTGGAAATTTTTATTCTTATTCATATACTGGATACACATTAATTGATCCTACAAATTCTAATTTTAAAAATGTGATGTATAACTGTCAAATATTTGATAATACTGTAACTTCTGATCAACTTGATGAAGCTTTGGATATTGCAGCTTATGCTTATTTTGGATTATTTGATGTTTATTCTTTAAATTTAAGCTCTTCTTTAGCAATATATAGTGAGACAAAAGAAGAAGTTTTTGCATTAATTGATGACTGTTATACAACTAAAGATGAAGAAGTTCTTTCCACTTTAAACAATAAACTTTATTTAACAGGTGAAGATAAGATGGTTTGTTTAGGAGTAAATTTTTTAAATGATTGTTTAACAATCTGTTTTTATAATTCGAGTGGAAGAGGTAATTACTTAACATTTGAAGGTTTTAATGATGATTGTGATATCGACGAAGTTAATAACTTTTTAAACTTAATTAGGGGGAATACAAAATGAAAAAAAGCTCAAAAACATTATTTACTTTAGCAGTTGCTTGTTTACTTACACTTGTTGGATGTGACCAACAAAATGGTGAAAATCCTGATGTTGGAGGTGGCGGTGTACCTGATACTCCTATCGATGTACCAGCTACAGAATATAGCGTAATTTTTGAATTTGCTGATGGTTCTACTAGGGAAGTGACAGTAAAAGAAAATGAAATAGTTTCAAATATTGGAGAAGACGGAACTGTTAATGAAAATGAAAGATGGGATGGATGGTATCTAAATGGTGAACCTTACGATTTTTCAACTCCAGTAACTGGAAATATTATTCTTACTTCTCATACAACTAAATTTGAAGATATTAAAATTAAAGTCAGTTATTATGAAGATAGTGCTGTTGATGCTCTTGATAGAAATGCTACAAATCATGTAAATAAAGCTGATAAATCATTTGTTGGTTATTATGGCTTAGAATATGAAGTAAAAGGAGTATTAACTAATTCTAAGAGTGTTACTTATGATGGGGATTATGAAATTCATGATGCTTTAACTGATGAATTAATCCAAACTGTAATGGTTGGAGATAAAATTACTTTAACTAAAGATATTTATATTTCTCGTCCTGGAACTATTAAAAAATTTACAATTAATTTTGTAGATTGCTTAGATTATCTTCCTCAAAGCGTCACTGTTGAAGCAGGAAAAGACTACATGATTCCTGATGTTACAATTCCTTCATCTGAAACTAGCCGATTTATGGGATTTATGGTTGATGATTCTATTTTTACTGAACGTCCATATCGAATTTATAGACCAGGTGAAATAATTACAAAAGATGAAATTAAAGCTTATGGAACAATTACATTGACACCATATTTTGTTGATATTAGTGAAGCTGTTCAAGTTTCAACTTTTGAAGATTTATTAGCAGTTGATCCTTCTGCAACAGTAATTTTAACTGATGATATCGATGCAAATAATGAAGATGTTGGAACTGGAATTGGTGATGGTGAATTTAATGGAATAATTCTAGGTGATGGACATACAATTAGAAATTACACAGTCAATCATAATGATAATTATAGTGATGGTGCTGGTTTAATCGATCATACTAGCGAAGGTTGCGAAATTTATGATTTAACTGTTGAAAATGTCGA
>JAEDOI010000050.1 GCA_016302065.1 Bacilli bacterium
TTTTATTAGTTTTTATTGAGCTTATATTTACTATTACAAGAACACCTGGAGCATATAAAAAATCATATCTTTTAGTTATTATTGCATTATCTTTAGTAATTTTAGTTAATGCAATTTTCCTTTTTGTTCCTTCAAGCAATGTAATATCTAGATTTGATATGTCACTTCCTGGATATTATGTACTTTTATTAATGGTCTTATATATTGAATTTTATTATAAAAAGAATGGGATGGTCTCAGTATTTAAAGGATTTATTGTTGATAATTCTAATGAGGGATATGTTCTTTTTGATTATAAAGATCGTTTAGTTTTAACAAATGATAATGCAAAACACATGTTATTTAATGTTGTTTTTGATGATAATTTAACCAGTGAAGAATTTAACAAGAAACTTGATATTGAAGTTCCTTTAAGAAAAAATGAAAATCAAATAATTACTTTTCAATTAACATTAAATAAAGGTAATGAAAACAAAACTTTAAGATGTACCTTTAGAACCATAATGAATAAAAGAAATGAAGTATTAGGATATATTTATAGCTTTGCTGATGCTGATTTAGAAAGCGACCTTTTAACTACCTTTCAATCTTATAATTCATTTTTAAAACTTGTTAAAAGTGAAAGAAATTTCTTTACAGATGATCTAATTTTTACAATGATTGATATCGATGAATTAGGGTTAATTAATTCAACTAAATCATATAGTTTTGGAGACCAAAAAATAAAAGAGTTAGCTCAATTAATGAAAAAATATTTCCCAAAAAATTCTTATTTTATTAGATGTGAAGAGGCAGCATTAGGAGTATTTACAATCAATAGAAGTGAAGAAGAAATTAATGATATATGTTTAAAGATTAAAAATGAATTTTCTTTTTCGTTTCAATACGCTTTTGGTGAAATTAAAAGCGATGATAATTTATTAGAAAAACTTCAATTAATTGAAAAGTCATTAAATACGAAGAAAATTCTTGATAATAAGTCAAAAAGAAGCAACAGCCTTAAAGCATTACTTTCTACTCTTCAAGAAGTTGATAAAGACACTTTAGATCATGTTGAAAGAACTAAGCTTTTAGCTGATAAATTAGGTAAAAGATTAGGGTTAAATTCAATTGAAAGAACAAGGCTTAGTTTGCTTTCAATGCTTCATGATATTGGTAAAATTACAGTTCCTTTAGAAATATTAAATAAACCAACTTCATTAAATGAAGATGAGTGGGCTGTTTTAAAGTCTCATACTACAAAAGGAAAGAATATTGCTTTATCCTCTCCTGTATTAAAAGATATTGCTGATGAAATATTACATCATCATGAAAGATGGGATGGAAGAGGTTATCCAGATGGATTAAGTAAAGAAACAATCCCTCTTTTAAGTAGAATTGTCGCTGTTGTAGATAGCTTTGATGCGATGATTAGCGATAGACCATATCGAAAAAGAATGAGTGTTAAAGAAGCAATTGATGAACTTAAAAGAAATAGTGGAACTCAGTTTGATCCTCGTGTAGTAAGTGAGTTTATCCCTTTAATTGATGTAGAAAGCGATGAAGAAGTTGAAAAAGTAATGTCAAATCGTGAACCTTATTTAGGAAATAATGAAAATATTAAATCCTATTCTAAGTTTGTTAATTCTAATAATCTATTTTCTAAATATATTATTGATGATGGAGTTTTGATAAATTCAATCGATGATAATTTTGTTAAACTTACAGGATACACTAAAGATGATGTTAAAAATGGTTTAAAACAATTAGATTTAATTCCTGATGAAGATAAAATTTATTATGCTGAAAAGGTTACTCAATTAATTACTGCTGATCAAATTTGTTTTCTTGAACATCGAATAAAAAGAAAAGATGGAAAAATTATTAACGTATTTTGTTTTGGTCAAAAATATTATGATTCAGCTAAGAAGATGTATCGTGATGAAATTATTGTATTTAATGTTGATTCATCTTTCCTTATTAAAGAGATAATAAATAAAGAAGAAGAGAAATCTAATATTAGATTAAAATCATGGGAAAAATTATATCGTAGTGATTCACTTACCAACCTATTAAGTCATAATGCATTTAAAAATGATGCTAGTTTAGAATTATTAGATAATACAAAAGGTCATCTATTCATAATGATAGATATTGATTCTTTTAAGGAATTTAATGATACACATGGACATAAAGTAGGTGATGAATTCCTTGTTTATCTTTCTAATATTATTATCGAAAACTTAAAAGATACTAATTATCTTGCTTCTAGACTTGGAGGAGATGAGTTTGCTATTTTAGTTAATTATAATTACGATTTAAGTATAGACTATATTAAGGGCAGAATTACCAAAGTATTTAATATAATTAATGATTCTTTAAAAAAGAAATATGGTGTAAACACAAGTATTTCAATGGGTGTAACTTTTAAAACTAATGAAATAAAGACATTTGATGATCTTTATTCAAAAGCTGATAGTGCAATGTATGAAAGAAAAAGAAACGGCAAAGATGGTGTCGCTTTCTATAATTAATTTACTGAATTAATATACAAAATATCCATATATTCTAAATAGGTTATAATTTATCTTATTTACAATAAATAGCAATAATTGCTTGTTGATTTTATTTTATAAAAAATTGATTTATTATATTAAAGAAAGGAGACTTTATGAGAAAAAATGGTCAAAGTGAAGTTATCATTGATAATGATAGTCAAAAAGTAGTTGATTTAAATAAAGCAAATAAAAGTTCAGCTTATTTTAAAATCTTTTTATTTTTAGCGTTAGGCTTAATTTTAACTAGTATTGTTACGGTTGGTTTTTCTTATCTTTTTACAAATCTTTTATTTGGATCTATTGATGAAACGGCTGGTTTAATATGGTTCTTTGTAATATTATTTGTTTCATTTATTGGAGCATTTCTATCTAGTTTTTTTGTAACAAAAAGTAGACTTGTTACAAAAAAGACATCTACATCGTTAATTAGTTATTTACTATATACATTCTTTATTGGAATTTTCCTAGCTTCTTTTGTTCTTTTTATTGAAGATCCTACAATTCTAGGAATTACTTTGCTTACTACATCTATCTTAGTATTAAGCATGGGAATTATAGCCTATCTTTCTAAAGGTAAAGGTTTATTTATGGTAGCAGGAGTTATTTCTATTTTAGTATTTGGAATAGCAGCTCTTTATTTATTAACTTTCTTTTTATTTCCTTTATTTATAGTAATTTCTGCTTCTTCAATGCTTTGGATATTCTTTATTGTTGAATGCATCCTTTTTGCTTCTATTTTAATTTATACAGCTATTGATTTCTTTATGATAAAAAAAGAAATAGAAGCAAGAAACAATATTACAAATAGTGATTGTTTATATTTTTCTTTAGTTATATATTCTGATTTTGTAAGAATATTTATTCAACTTCTTAGATTATTAATAATATTATTTTCAGCAAAAGGTAGAAATAAATAATAATAAACTAAATTAAATTATATTTAACGACTATATCATTTATTATTATTAACACTATGCCTAGTGTTAATAATATAACACCTGATATAGTCTTTTTATTTGCTTTCTCTTTAAAGAAAATAAAAGAAACAATAAAGGTTAATATAATTGATAATTTAGTAATACTTGAAACAACAAGAGGATTAGAATTAGGTATGTTTAAAGCTTCGTATTCACTAATCCAAGCAATACCAGTAGAAAGACCACTTAAAGTTAAAAAGATGTAGCTTTTAGCATCGTTTTTACTTATTCCTATATAATCTTTTTTAACAATAACAATAATTAAAGCAAATATAAAGACTAAAATAGTACGATAAAAAGTTAAAATAGAAGAAGAAATATTATTTAAACCAATTTTAATAAATAGTGATACTAATGAAGCAAAAATTGCACTAAGTAGAGCATAAATAATATACTTTTTCTTATGTTTAAACTCATTATTACTTTCAATATCAATATCTTTTTTCTTTTTTAAATCTAACATCAATAATGTTCCAGCTATCATTAAAGATAAACTTAAAACAATACTAATAATGGTAAATATATTGCCATTATTAGTAGTGTCATTAAAAAAGAAAATAATAAAAAGAATAGTTGTAAGAACAAAGCTACATTTATCAATGGCTACTACTTTACTAACTTCTCCTATTTTTAAAGCTTTATAATAAAATATCCAACTTAAAAATGTAGCAATACTAGAAAGAATAATGAATATTATGTTTATATAATTAAATTTAACTGTTTCTTTAAATGTATCTTGAATTAAGCATAAAATAAGACTACAAATAATAACAATAAAAGTTCTAAAACATGTAGCAAAGTTGGAATTAACATTTTTAATTCCAACTTTAGCTAAAATTGTAGTTAAAGAAGTAAAAATAGAAGCAATTAAAGCAAATAATATATAAATATACATGATTAATAAGATAGCACCAATAAGGACTAATTCAAGTTATTAATTTATTAAAAAGCCAATAGATATAAATTAGATCTATTGGCCATTTAAGTATAATTAATATTTTATTTTAATTAAAATACTAATGCTTTAACGATGTATAAAGCAATAAAGAGAATTGATACAACATACATTATTGGATGTACTTTTTTAGCTTTTCCTGAAGCTAAAGAACAAACAACATAAGTAATAAACCCAAAAGCAATACCATCACTAATTGAGTAAGCAAGTACCATCATAATGATTGTAAAGAAACCACTAATAGCAGCAACTTTATCATCCCATTCGAAGTTTTTAAGTTGAGTAAACATTAATGTTCCAACATAAACTAAAGCTAAACTTGTAACAGGAGAATAGGCAATTCCATCAATTGTTACGCTTGAAAACATTCCTAAAATTGGATATATTCCTAAGCTTAAAATAAATAATAAACCAACTAAAACTGAACTCATTCCAGTTTTAGCACCAACTGAAATTCCAGTTGTTGATTCAACAAATGAAGTAACAGTAGAAGTACCTAAAATTGATCCTCCAACTGTTCCAATTGCATCAACTAAAAGTGCTCTTTGACCATTTTTAATATTTCCATTTTCATCAATAATTCCTGCTTCACTTCCAACAGCTACAAGAGTTCCAGCAGTATCAAAGAAATCGATTAATAATAAACTAAATAAAACAGCATAAGCTTCTGGTTTAGTAAATACA
>JAEDOI010000051.1 GCA_016302065.1 Bacilli bacterium
AGCTTCATATTTTGATGTGCTTTCATTTATAGTTAAACAATAATCATTTTCTTTATCTAAACTTGAAGCATTTCCTTCTCCTTCATTACTATATTGTTTAACATAAACATTTGTTGAATCATAATAAATATCACGATATGAAATTTTTGTTGAATTATCGCTTTTATATGAAGCATTTAATGTAACATTTGTACCATCAAAAGCATCAAAAGCATTTTTTAATTCAATATTTTCCAATTCTTTTGAAGGTAAAGTTTCAATGTGAGTTAAATTATCTTTTCCTTCATTAAGAATATAAAAATCAAATGTTTGTTCAATTGTATAATAAATATAACTATCAGTTGAACCATTATATTCACTTACATATCTAGTATCTGGAGAATATTTAATTTTAGTAATTTCATTATTTTTATTTACTGTAACTTTATTTTCTTTAGGAGGATTAGCAGTACCTAAAGAATAAAATCCACATAATCTATAAAAAATAAAACTTAATTTGTCGTTGCTTAATGTATAAGTTAAGTCATCAACTTTAGTAAAATCTTCACTATTTATATAAATAAATGGATTATCAAAAGCAGCAGCAGATAATGTTACTTTATTAAATTCATCATAAACATATTTTTTTCCAATACTATTTTCATTTGTTAAATATTCGTTATATAAATAACCACTTTCATCAGCAAAGTAAGTTCCACTAGTGTAAGGTACAAAATCTTTATAATTATAATCATAGACTGTAACGATACGAGAAAAACCATCTTTTTGGAATGTAAAAAAGAAATTTGATTCGCTTCTAGTTTCACTTTCATCTCTAATTGTTTGGTCAACTTTTGTAAATGAACTATCTTTATAAAAAGTTCTCTCTTGAACTAAGCTTCCTTCAAATTGAAAACCAGCTCTTAGTTTATTTAAAGATTCATCAAGAGGAGAAAGAGAACTAACATTAGAACTAGAACAAGAAAATAAAAGTAATGAAGCTAAACCTAAACTAAATAATTTAATTTGTTTCATTTTATTTTACCTCCTCATCAATGTTATATGGCATTTTTATATAATCGCCATATTTATAAAATATTTCATAAGTTGAATGACAAATATTAAGACCAAAATCTATATAATATCCACAAATTACTTTTTCAAGTCGATTTTGACTATCTAAATATACTTCAACTCTATTTAAATAATCAAAAAATCCAGCTTCACTAACTGCAAAACTAGGAAGGAAACATCCATCAGTAAGCCAGTATTGAGCCATAAATTCATCTAAATAAAAGAAATTTCCCTCTTCATCATATTTAAATAAATCTTCACTTACATCTTTAAATATTGGAAGATAATCATAATATGTATATCCAAATAATGAAGAATATGCTCCACTTACTGACCAAGTACCATCATAACTTCTAACATGAGGATAAAGAAGATTTGAAGTTGATCCTTTTTTCTTCATCAATAAGAAATCACTAGCAGTTACTCCATCAATTTCATCTTCATTTACTAAATCATAAACTTGATAATATATTTTTTCTTTATCGTAATAAAGATTAATTGTTTCATAAGATGGTACTTCAGGATCATCATCATACCAAGTATGATTAACCCTCTTAATATTCATCTTAGAATCTTCCATTACATCAAAAATAGGGCGTAAAACATCACATTTTTCATTATTTTCATATTTAATTAAAGCATTTCTTGCTTCACCTTCTCCTTGAGAAGAAAAATTAAAATTAATCTTAAAAACTTTGCCAACATAAGAATATGTATAATCTGGATTAGCAACTTTTTCTTTATATTCACTAGTATATGCAACCATAGTTGTAATCTTATTATCAGGAGAAATTTCAATTAAATTACGATCTACATTTGAACTAAAAGCTTTTGAAACCATCGAAAACATGCTAGTTAAAATTAATGAAATTTTTTGATTATTTAATGCGTAGAAATTATCCCCATATGAAACAAAATCACTACTATCAATCATCAAGAATGGATTTAAAAATTCATTTGCACCATAAGAAATATAATTTCCAGTGCTAGAATCAATAGCATTTTCTTCAAAAATTTGATTCTCATAACCTAAATATCTAATGCCAACTTTTCCACCATCATTGTATAAGTTTTCATCAACCATCATGTGGCGTTCATTAAGTCTATCGGTGTAATAAATCTTTCTATCTAAACCAACATATCTTTCTTTATTCTCATAAATAAAAGAAAAATCATAAAATAAAGAAGACTCTTCTTTATCAATTAAAGAAGTAAATGCATCATCTTTATAAAAACGTGATTTTTCTTCAATTACTCCACTTACTTTATATCCTTTTCTCATTAAAGAAATAGCAGAATTTAAAGTCTCATCATTTCTAATATCAGTATTATTAGAATTAGAACAACCACTGATTAATAAAAATAAAGAAAATATACTTAAAATAATAGGTTTTTTACTCATTAATATACTCCTTTCTCTTCACTTGGATCGCTTGTAGAAGGAATGTCATTATCTTCTCCTGGTTCTTTTCCTACACTTCCTTCATCAGTATTATTTAAAAATCCTTTTATACAACTTATTTCTAAATTATTAACTTTTGTTATAACAGAATCTTTTGGATTATCGCCCCAAGAAAAATCGCTAACTCCTTGCACTAAAAATCTCATCGAATCTTCGCTTAACATACTTAAAGTATATCTAGCGCTTCTATTTAAGTTATATAATCCTAAATCACCCTTAAATACTTGATTAATTGAAACAAGCTTTAATAAGTGACAAACTGGAGTTTCATATACTAAGTTTCCTTCAGAGTCTTCAATATAATTTTTAGAAGGAGTAATTTTATAATCATTTGTTCCTTTAACTCTTGTTAATTTACTATAATATTCAAAATCAGATTCAGTTAATAAAGGAGTATTAAAACAATTAAATCCTACATAGTTTTCTCCAATATTAGCTTGAAAACTAGGATCAGAAAATCCACTATAGTTAGTACCAAAATCATGTAAAATTGAATATGAAGAACCATTTTCTTCAAAAAGAATTATTCTATTATCGCTTTCTCTAAAAGCATAGCCAAAAGAAATAGATTCATCAGCCTTTCCTTTCCAATAAAGGGCATTTTTAGTAATTACACCACTTAATTCATCGCTTTCTACAGTGTAACTAACATTTTCTTTAATCTCACTTAAAAATGTAAATGGAGATTTACTAACTTCTTTAAAAGCATTTGGATCTTCTTTAACAACAAATTCTAAACTTACACCTCTAATATTTTCTTCATTAGGAATAATATTGACCACAAATAAATCAGTACTTGTAGTTATATCAGCTTCGCTAAATTCGTAACCTTCCTCTACACTTGTTGAATAAGAAGTATAAGTTACGCCTTCATCTTTTATACCATTTGTGGTAGTAACAAGTTCTATTTCAAGTCCAGCAAAAGAAAGGGTTTCTCCAACTATATATTCACTTTTAGTAGGTAAAGTTTTTATCTTTAATGCTTTAGTTATAACATCAGTGGTGCCATTGTTACCATCATTAATATCTTCTTTTTCTTGATTACAGCTAAATAAAGATAAAGAAAATAATGGTAAAATTAAGCAAAGTATAGGTTTAATTTTTTTCATATTTCACCTCCTTCTATATATTAAATTAATTTAATATATAGTAATTTATATTATCAATAAAACAACTATTCTTCAATTAATGAAATTATATTCATAAATTTAAAAATATATAACTATTTGTCAATTAATAAAATACAATAATCAAAAACAATATGAATTCCAATGTATTTTTAAATTTTACATACAAAGAAGGTTCGTCAATCGAACCTTCTATTAAACGCATTATCTTTAATTTACATTACGAATAAAGTATCAGTATAAACTGGACTTCCTTCACAAGCTGAAGAAATATACCATTCAATTGTTAAAGTTGTACTAGTTCCAATATTGATAGCAAATCCAAAAGTATAAAGTGTAGCTGGATTATAATTTTCATCATAATCTTCAATTGAAACGGTATCACCAAACATACATTGAATTGTATCATTTTCAATTGATGTATCGGCATATACTACTCCATTTTTTGGAGCTATTGAAGAAAATGAATCGGCTTCATATGATCCATTTGTATCACTTGTAAATGTAAACATAATTGCTGCATCAGTTACAGAAGAACTGAAACCTTTTCCATTAAGAAGTGACTTTGCACTAACTTTAGCAGCTTCGGTAATTGTTACTTCTACCCATTCAGATTTAATGCTTGAATCAAGTCCACTTACAGCTCTAAATTTAACAGTTCCAGCAGTTGTACCAGTCTTTAAATAATATCCTGTTGTCCAACCAGGTTTTTGATAAATACTACATCCAAGATCATCACCATCAAATTCAAAAGCGAAAGGTGTATCATTTAATGAATCATCATTAAACATATAAGCAATTTGAACTTCTTTTCCAATTTCAACAGTATTTTTTTCAGCTTGAATAGCTAAGCTTGTAAGTTCAGCTCTTGTAGCATCAAAATAAATTTCCATTTCTACATTTAATGAAGAAATAATAAAGCTTCCGCTTTCATCAGTAGGAGTTAATGTAAATTTAGGTGTAGCTCCATATCCTTTAGATGTATTACATCCACTTACTGCTTTAATATTAAATTTATCTAAACTAAGGTTAGAACCTTCTGGAAGAATATTTTCTAAAGTTAAGGTGTATCTATGAGTAATAACTAATCCAGAAAGTGAACCATAAGAATATTCAATTTCTTCACTAGTTGCTTCATCTACGCATTTAATATCAAATGTTTGAACACCAAGTGATCTTAAATCACCAATTTTAGGATTTTCTTCTTCTCCAATTGTTCCATAATTTAAAACATACGATTCAACTGTAGACATTTTATAAACTGCATC
>JAEDOI010000052.1 GCA_016302065.1 Bacilli bacterium
ATATATATTTTTGTTGAAGATAATAAATCTCTTAATTGTTCATGTCTATCATGAGGAATATTATAACAATTAATAAATGATTTTGCTGATTGTAAAGTTAATGTTCCTGGAGTAATACCTACAGGAGTACCTATATAATCTATATTTTCTATCAATCCTGGCTCAACTGTAGGAAAATTCTTAAATGTAATTTCATCACCACAATTACTGAACATTTTGTCTCCATCAAATTCTACTCTTGCAAAATAATTAGTTATTTGAGTAATTGTTTTATTATAACTAGTCATATCAGTAAACAAATCATTTAATTGTGGATTTTGTTTTATTTTTCTTTTTATCATTGTAGCAAAATCAAGTGGATAAAAAACCATATTTTTGTTATTATTAATTTTAAATTCTAATTGTAAATCTCCACAGATTGAATTTGGATAATTTTTAAAGAATTGTAATGGAGCAAAATCATCATATGGAATATTGACTTTGAAAGTTACTTCTTTTGATCTTAATGTACATAATTCTTCATATGTTAAGAATACTCCAGGTACATCCATTTTTCCTTGATCTAATTCATCTGGAATTGCATATTTTTGAATTTTATTTGTAATTTCTTCTTGTGCTTTTGTCATATATGTTAATGCATTTTCATATATTGCTTGTGATTGTTCACATAATGGCCCTGCATGAAATGAATTATAAAATCTATAATGATCTATAGCATGTATTCCTGATTTAAATCCAATAAATACTACAGGTACATCTTTTACAAGATTCATAAATTTATCTGATACATTATTTCCAAGATTACTTAAGGCAGAAGTATTTCCACAACGAATATTAAGTGTGGTTTTTATTTCTAATTGAATAAAAGAATTTTCAAATGATGTAATCTGACATGAGCTATCTGTTAATTTTAATCTTGTAAATTGACCTGGTCCAACTGGGCATGGTGGTTCTGATGAATCAAATGATAAAAATGAAACATTTTGAAATTCTCCACCTGTAACTTTATCAGTTAACGATTGAAAATATTCATAAACATCTTCGCCAATACTTCTGTGTTCTCTTTCTCTTAAATTTGTATTCATTGAAATGATTTAAATTAGAACTTTTTTAGTTCTTAAATCATTCTATTAATGGCACCACTAGGAAGCCTTAAACGTATTAAAAAATTTTATGATAAAGCGAAAAAATATGTCAAACAAGCAAAAGATTGGGTAAAAGATAAAGGAATAGATTTAGCAGTAAAGGGTATTAAGTTCTTAAAATCAGGTAAAGTTGATATAGTTTTAAATATGATAAAATCAGTATTTCCTCAAGCAGCAATAGCAACAGATATTGTGGATAAATTAAGAATGTTATTAAATAAAGTTGATGAAGATAAACTCAAAGATGTTCTAAAAAAAGTATTAAACGGCGATTTAACTGAGTTAAAAGAGTTATCGAAGGTATATAATGCTAAAGGTTCTATCGATTCATATGACAGATATTTTGGAAATAGTATAAATTGAACTTTTTTTACTTTTTATTTTCATTATTTTTTAAATTTTTAATGTCAAAGGCTCCACAAGCTCCAATTCAAGTTACAAAAGTTAAGAAAGCTGATAAGCACGCTAAATGGATTAATTCATTAAGTAATGATGATCCTCAATCATTGATCTTATCAATATTTGAAGAAAATGATAGATTAAGAAGGGAAATTGATACACTTAAGAAGATTAACTTTGCTTTAAAGAAGGATATTGATGATTTACATGCTAAATTAATTCATGAAAGATACGAAAACTTATACCCTTCAACAGGAGGTCAAGATATGGAAACTGAATAATTGAATTGTTATTTTTATTTTTATTTCTTTTATTTTTTATGAAAGATAAACCATATAGAATATTTTATTGTGGAATAACAGATCAAAGTTTTGAAATACTTGTTCCTAATTCTTTTGCTAATTATCAATATGTTAAAGTTAAAGCAATATCAGTAGGTATGGATATGTTACCATACAATGTATATCTTTTATGCGATCAACATTATCATGATGCTATTTATGGAGATGGTATATATGATTTTAATGATAAAACAGAATTTAATAAATGTATGTTTAATCTTTCATCATTAGTTTATGGAAAAGAATCAAGTTATGCATATTTACCTTATAGAAACAAATATACATTTTCATTTAAAGATATTTCTGGTGGATATAATTCAATGGGAATTACTTTAATATTAGAATTGGAACCAATTAACTTTAATTGATTTCTTAGTTAATTTCATTATGTCTTATAAAACAATTATACACCTCGATCCTCATAATATTGAAGAAGGAGTAAGAATTTACATTCCTGATGAATTGTTACAAACTAAAGATGAAGTAGAATTATCAGTACTTTATTATAATGTAGGATTTGAAGAACCAGTATATGAACATTCAAGATATGTATTAAATGCATGGTTTTATTCACCTGATTATGATGGTTATTTTGATGCTGAATTTCCATTTAAATTTTTTCTTTTTCCTATTAATGACTCAAGTAATTTACAAAATACTTATTCTGCTAAGTTCAAATTAAACAAAACATTTATCACATTATCAATTAGGGATATGGTTTATGCTAATGAATTACCTCAAAATTATAAAGAAGATTTTACATTAACAGCAGTAATAGAATTAAAATAATTCAATTAAATTTTAATACTCTTTCAAAACTATTTCTTAATCTTATTCCAAAATTCTTTTGATACTCGAAAGATGGCATGTTCGAGTTCAATAAGTCAAACTTTATTTCTTTCCCTTTGAACATTGAATCATATAAGTCATATAATTCAATTTTCATATCCTTAGCTGTGTTTTTGACTACTCTTTCAGGAACACCCTTCATTCTTATAAAGTCTTCTTCTTTTCCTTCTGTGTTGATCAAACAGTCAATATAGCATTTCTTTCCTAAGAATATTGATCGTTTACTCCATGTTTCTTTGTTATCTATTAAAGGAAAGTCTACATGGAATTGGCCCATCTCCAAGCCTATGAGTTCACGCCCAAATCTAGTTTCAAAGGCATCAGCTAAGCTTTTTACGTCTTGTCTCTTTATATGTATACTATCTGTGTCTTGATAATATACATCAATGTTGTTATCTTCTGCGGTGCATATAACTTCATTCATTATTCTCTTACTCATACCTAAGATCAATGCACCAATGTGACAAGGAATAAATGTTAATTCATTTATTCCATCTAACTTAAACCAATATGTTTGGGGATTTATTTCAATTATTTCTTTAATTCTACCGTAATTGTTTTTCAAAAACTTATCCCCACATCTTTTATCATAGAACCTATAATCTTCCTTAATATCTTTTTGAATGGTTTTTCCGTAACTGCTGTTCATGAATAGTTTTAATACTTCCTGCAACTGATTCCCCTCCTTTTTATATTTTTTTCTTAATTCATAACATTGTTTTATGTAGTTACTCATTCTGACATCTTTATCACCTTTCCAGTAAATAGCTTCTATAAAATCAACACTTCCTTCCTGATATTTTATGAAATCCTCTAATTCAAAATGCGTCAAATAAACTATTCTTCCTTCCATATTGTTGTTATAGTAACTTATTCCATCTTTTACATATGATAAAAGTGGAAAGTCTCTCTCTTTATTAATTCTTTTTATTTTACATTTTATTATCATGGCAGAAACATCTCTAATATTATCTTGCTTTACCTGATCCTCTAACATTAATCTTTTTTCAAATAATTCTTTTATTTCATTTTTATCATTGGAAGCATAAACACTTCCAGTAGGAAGGAATAGCCTATTCATTGCAGAAGGATACAATGAGCAGGCATCAAAATCAACAACTTCGGTATCAACTTTAATTTTTTGATTTCTTCTTACCATACATCTTCCTCCTCTGATTGATTTCCTTATGAATCCCTTAATATCACCTGTATAAGCTTCTAAATCCTTAAAACAATTCTTCTTCATTACATAATAACTTAATCCAGAAATAGTGATAAAGTTTAATCCATTAATGTTGTTGAACAAATTCATTGTCATTTGCTCAAATTTTTTCAAACCATAAAATAAGACTTCGCAATCTCTCATGCAGTAAAAAATTGTTAATTTTTCTATATCAATTTTATTTTCATTTCTAATAAATTTATTTTTAATTAACATTTCTTTAAACTTGACATAATCTTCATTTGAAAATTCATTTTCACACTCTTCAATCAATAATTCATTTTCTGTTACTACTGCTTTATTAATTTTATTATAAGGGAACAATTCTTTTTCTAATTCTCCTAATTCAAACATCTTATTGAAATTCTTCAACTTTGTTGGTATAAGTGCTAGACTATCCTTTAAAATAACTCTCTTTTTCTTATTTCCATCATTACAAAGAATAGTAATTGAGTACAATCTGCTTGCATGATAAATCATATCTCTTATCTTATAATTTTTAAACAACCAACCATCAAATTTTAGGTTGTGAAAATATATTTCTCTAATTTTGTTAACAGCACAATAATCTAAGAATTCATCTTGACAATCTTCACCATAAAAGCTCTTTTTAACTATTTCGTTATCTTCATTTAAATATATTAAGCATAAACAAAAAGGAACAATATTACCATTATCAACATAAGTTTCTGTGTCTGCTACAGCTAATTTATTTTTAATAAATGTTTTTTTCAAATCATATTCTTCATCTATTTCTATAATTTTTGATTGAGAAGAAGGATACTTCATAACGTATTCTATTTTTGGTTCTACCTCTTTCATATT
>JAEDOI010000017.1 GCA_016302065.1 Bacilli bacterium
GCAATTTTACATAGAACTAATAAAGTAGGATTTCTTCTTCCATTTTCAATATCACAAAGATAATTTTTATTTATTTCGCATTCTAAAGCTAATGTTTCAATAGACATTTTTCTTAATTTCCTAAGATACTTAATTCTACAACCAAGCTCAATGTATGTATTTATTTCATTTAAGTTTTTCATATAGTTTTGCCATATTTTCTATTTTTCTAAATAAATGTCCAATATTTGATTTACTTACTGGAATATTTAATTCTTCACTCATCATAGAAGAAAGATCTGCATAACTAGCTTCAGGATCTTTTAATCTAAGTTTACATAATAGTTGTACCTTTTCGTTGATAATATTATCAATTCCAAGATGTTTATCGATTAATTTAATCTGTTCAATTTGAACATTTGCTTTGTCAATACTCTTTTTATAATTATATTGATCACAAATAATTAGTCGATTGTTGATGTTACTATAATCTCTACTAACCCTTACATCTTCAAATTTTATACAACAAGTCGAAGCATCAAGAAAAGCTAAAAAGCCACTTATTTGGTCACTCTTTTTTAAATATATAACAAAATTATTCCTTCTTTTAGTTAATTTAAAGTCAAATTGAGAAGACTTAATTTTATTAATTATCTTTAATATATTTTTAGCTAAATTTTCATCACTTACATAAAATTCAAAATGATAATTTGAAGTTTTTGGTGAGTTACAACTTCCACAAGCTAAAAATAAACCCATTAAAAACCCTCTAATTTTATCTTCTTTATTAATTAATTCTTGATTAATTTTAGATTCTAACAGATTTATATCAAGACTTGAAAATATAGTAGTTCCTCCATTAATAATATTGACTAAATATTCGGTAGCTTTATAAAACTTCATTGTTTTTCTAAATGAAAAACTAACCACCACATCTTCATATAAATCTTTAATTAATGAATAAATAAACTTAGCAACCTTAGCATTTTCAGTTCTTAGAATTAAATATTCATTTTTATTTTTAAATTTAATCGTACCATTTACCCTAATAAAAGCAGCTAAAAGAGATCTTTTCATCTCTGTATCAAGATTTATATTTGCCGTTATTTCATTTTTAATTTCATTAGTAAATGATATGATTTCTTCCATATTATTTCATTCCATTTAGAATATGAATTGCTCTTGTTGCAGCAATGCTCCCATCACTACAAGCTGTTACTACTTGTCTTAATGGTTTATCAATTACGTCTCCAATTGCTAAACAATTTTTAATATTGGTTTCCATAAATTTATTAGTAATAATATAACCTTTATTAGTTTCTACTCCAAGTTTAGAAAGAAAATATGTTGAAGGTTGATCACCAATAAATGGAAAAACACATGAAATATCAATTATTTTTGTCTCTTTAGTATTAATATTTTCAATTTCAACTCCACTAATTCTTTCTTCACCAATATATTGTTTAATTTTAAAAGGATATAGGAATTCTACATTATTTAATGATTTTAATTTAGCTAAATTATCTTCTTCGTCATCACTATTATTATCATTAATTAAATAAACTTTATTAACAATATTTGCTAAATATAAAGCTTCTAAGTATCCTTTTCTACTCGAAGCAAATACTGCTACATCCTTATTCTTATATAAAAATCCATCACAGACTGCACAAAAAGAGATACCTTTTCCATAATATTTTTCTTCATCTTTAATTCCGCTACCTTTTGTTTTGCTTCCAGTTGCAATAATTAAAATTTTAAATAAATAAGTATCTTTTTCTCCAATTACTTCAAAACCTTCATCAACTTTTTTAACATCAATGCAATTATCTTTTTTAATACTTATATTAAAAGATTTAAGTTGATTTCTCATATTCATTCCAAGCGTAAATCCATCAATAGAACCAACACCTGGATAGTTTTCTATTTGAGTAGTTATATTAAGTTTCCCACCACTCATTTCTTTTTCAATAAGTAAAAAGCTATATTTACTTCTTGCTAAGTATAAAGCAGCACTCATGCCAGCTGGACCAGCACCAATAATCCCAACATCCTTAATTATTTTCATTAGCTTTTACCTCTAAATATAACTCATCCATTGATGATAAGAATTTTTTAGGATGAGGCATTTTATCTTTAAAATCTCTTTTTGCCATAGTCATTAAGACACAATCAACATTAGCATTTAAAGACAATTGATAATCAATATAATTATCTCCAACATAAAGAATATCTTCATTCTTTAAATTATATTTTTCTTTTAATATTTCAATGCCTTGACTATCTGGTTTAGGCCTAGATAAATCATCACAAGTAAGCATGCAATCAAATAAGTTATATATTTTGCATTTTTTAAGTGAAAATATAGCTCTATCCTTATTCTTTTGTGTAAGAATTAGTATTAAATATCCATCTTTTTTTAATTTTTGAATAGTTTTTCTTGTATGTTTAAAGGAATGTAATTTTTGATTGTAGTGTTTAATAGATCTTTGTCTATACTCTTTTAAAATAAAGTCTCCATCATATTCTGGAAATACTTTAGCAATTGATTGTTGAATTGGTGGACCACTAAAAGTTCTTAAAACATCATCACTAATATAGAAGTCTTTATCTTTATAAGTGTTAATTAGTTCTCTCCATGAATCAATAATAACAACATCTGTATCTATTAAAGTTCCATCAAGATCAAATACTATTGCTTTATACATTCCTTATCCCCCTTAGATGAAATATATTTTTGCCACTGATAAACAATTATTTTCTTTTCGTTTAAAATTTTTAAAACAACACAAATAAGGATTATTAAAGCTCCGCTTCCTATCATAAAATACGAACTTACATTTGAGAAATTGCCATCGCTTCCCATATTAAATCTACTATCTCTAAGTGGTTCTAAAATAGCTCTTGTAGCTCCATACCACATAATATACCATCCAACACAACTTCCATCGGCATGATAATTATGTTTAAAATGTCTATTTATTCCAAATAAATTTTTAATTCCATATTCAATAAAGAAGTATCCAGTTATATTAATCAAACCTTCAATAAAGAAAAGAGGAAGATAAATTTCATTTGCATTAAGCTTTCCGCTATGAACACTACTAAATTTCATATTTTCCCTAATAAAAGAAGGAATCCACACAAAATAAGATTCATTTACTACATTTCCATGAACTTCATTATTAAAGAAATTGCCAAATCTTCCAATAGCTTGAGCTACTAAAATAGTAGGAACAATAATATCAACTAGCAAAAGATAGTCAATAGCTTTATATCTTTCGTTTTTAATCTTATAAAATATCATTACAATAACTCCAGCAATAATACCAAATACAGCTCCACCCATTATTGCTAAGCCACCTTCCCAAATATAAAACATTCTAATTGGATTAGAAGCAAATTCTTCCCATTCACCAATTACATACCAAGCTCTAGCCCCTAATATTCCACAAGGAAAAGCGACAAAGAAACAAGTTGTAATTAATCCATGATGCCCATATATATTCCATAATTTATAATCACAAATATAAAGAACTAAACATGCACCAGAAACAATAAATAAAGCATACAAAGCAATTTCAAATTTAAAGGTTTTTCCAATTTTAGCCATTAATTCATTATATTTTGTAGTTTCGTTATTCAATAACCATATTCCTTCTTTTGATACTATAATCCTATTAGCAAGAGGGAAAATTAAATTTGGAACACTAAATTCTAAGGATCCATATAAACATAAAATTGCAGCAACAAGAGAAACATACATTATTACCCTAAGCCAAATTTTAAATTTATCAGTTTTTCTTTTATTTATTAAATATAAAAGAATAAACATTATAGTTAAAAAAGTAATAAGAAATAAATCAAAGAGAAAAAGAAAAATAAATATTAGAACTATATTATTAAATTTAAATTCTGGATCAATAGCCTTTAAATCACTTAAAACATTAGAAGTATAATATCCTCCACCAATTAATAGAGTGCCACAAACAAAAATTAAAGCAGGAATTAATAGGTATTTAATATTTTTCTTAAAGAAAGTAAGATTAAAATCATCTCTATAGTCATAAAACTTCTTTTTAAAATTAAATCCATAAAGACCAATACCAATAAATAAGCATAGAAAACCTATTATATTAAATGCAATACTCATTCGTTTTTCTCCTTTCTTAGTTTGTCTTCTTTTAAAACTCTTTTTAAATAATATCCAGTATAACTTTCATTATTATTTGCAATCTCTTCAGGAGTACCAGTAGCTATAATCTCTCCTCCATTATCTCCTCCATCTTTACCAAGATCAATTATATAATCAGCCATTTTAATTACTTCAAGATTATGCTCAATAACTAAAACAGTATCACCATTATTAACAATAGATTCAATAATTTTTAATAATCTACTCACATCATCAACATGAAGACCAGTTGTAGGCTCATCTAAAATAAATAATGATTTTCCAGTTGGTTTTCTTTGTAAATAATAAGCAAGCTTAACTCTTTGAGCTTCACCTCCACTTAAAGTCGTAGCAGGCTGACCAACTTTAACATATCCAAGCCCTACATCAACAAGTGTTTTTAATTTTCTAGCTAAACTTGGATAATTCTTAAAGAATTCATAAGCATCTTCGATGGTCATTTCTAAAATATCATATATATTTTTGCCTTTAAAAGTACACATTAATGTTTCTTCATTATATCTTTTCCCATCGCACTCATCACATTTAACATAGACATCAGGAAGAAAATTCATTGGAATTCTAGTTACACCAGCTCCTTCACAATGCTCACATCTTCCTCCCTTTACATTAAAAGAGAATCTTCCTTTATCATAACCATGAGCTTTTGCTTCAATAGTTGAAGCAAAAATATCTCTTATATCATCAAAAGCTTTAACATATGTAGCAGGATTGCTTCTTGGTGTTTTCCCAATTGGCTCTTGTGTAATGTTTATAATTTTATCAATATTTTCATATCCTTTAATAGTTTTATAAGGACCTGGGATTTCATCGCTATTATCAATAATTTTATGTAAAGCTTTGTACAATGTTTCGTTAACTAAACTAGATTTTCCACTTCCACTTACACCAGTTACACAAACAAAACAGCCTAAAGGAATTTTAACATCAATATTCTTTAAATTATTTAATGTACAACCCTGAAGTTCGATAAATTTACCATTTCCTTTGTTTCTATATCCAGGAACAGCAATAAACTTTTTACCACTTAAATAAGCTCCAGTGATACTTCTTTCACTTTTTTTAATATCTTCTAATGTTCCACTTGCTACAAGTTCACCACCATGAATTCCAGCTCCTGGTCCTATATCTACAATAAAATCAGCATTCTTTATCATATCTTCGTCATGTTCAACAACGATTAAAGTATTACCAAGATCTCTCATTTCTTTTAAAGAATTAATTAACTTCTCACTATCTTTTTGATGCAATCCAATACTTGGCTCATCAAGAACATATAAAACACCACTTAATCTGCTTCCAATTTGTGTAGCAAGTCTAATTCTTTGACTTTCCCCTCCGCTTAAAGTCATACTTAAACGAGAAAGAGTCAAATAATCAAGCCCAACATCTAAAAGAAATTTAATTCTATTTTTAATTTCATTTAATAATAATTGAGATACTTTTTTGTTATATTCACTTAATTTATTTTCAAGTGAAACCATAAAGCTATATAAATCTTTTAAACTCATTAAACATAAATCATATATGTTTTTTCCATCTATTTTTACACTTAATACTTCTTTACTTAATCTAGCACCATGACAAGTTGGACATTCAATATCTTTAATAAATCTAGCATAAAGCATCCTATTAAATTCACTAGTAGTTTCAAGATATAATCTTTCGATTCTAGTTTTTAATCCTTCAATATAGCCATTTTTTCTCATTACATTTCCACTTGAACTAGTAATTGAATAGCTTATTGGTCTATCACTTCCATTTAACATAATATTAATTTGCTCTTGTGTATAATTTTTAAATGGAATATTAGTAGGAATAGAATAATAATCTAATAATGTTTTAAAGTTTTGCCAATCTAAATTTGATGAATTTACAACATTTTTATAATAAAGAATTGCTCCATCATCAATGCTAATTTCTTTATTTGGAACTAATAAATCAATGTCAACTTCTTGTTTAATTCCTAAGCCGTTACAAGTTGGACAGCAACCTAAAGGAGAATTAAATGAAAATAATCTTGGTTCTAATTTAGGAACACTAAAACCACATTCATCACAAGCATTGTGCTCACTAAATAATCTTTCTTCTTCGTTAGTAACAACTAAAATGTAACCATTTGACCATTCACTAGCAAGTTCACAAGCTTCATAAACTCTACTTCTAGAATCTTCTTTTAATGCAATACGGTCAATCACTATATCAATATCGTGTCGAACATTCTTTTCTAATTTAAAATCAATGTCTTCTGCTAAATACATTTTTCCATCAATTCTAATTCTTGAAAAACCATTTTTTATAATCTTCTCGATAGTATCTTTATGTGTTCCTTTCTCATGTCTAACAACTGGGGAAAGTATTTGAATTCTAGTATTAAGTGGATTTTCTAAAATAATTGATGTAATTTTTTGAATTGAAAACGCTACAATTGGTTTATTATGTGTTGGACAATATGGAACACCAATTCGAGCAAAAAGCAATCTTAAATAATCATATATTTCAGTAACAGTTCCAACAGTAGATCTAGGATTATGTGAAACACTTTTTTGATCAATTGCAATTGAAGGTGATAATCCTTCAATACTTTCTACATCAGGTTTTTCAAAATTGCCTAAGAATTGCCTAGCATATGAAGAAAGACTTTCCACATATCTTCTTTGCCCTTCAGCAAATATTGTATCAAAAGCTAATGTTGATTTTCCGCTTCCACTAACTCCTGTAAATACAATTAATTTTTCTTTTGGTAAAGAGACACTTAAATTTTTTAAATTGTTCTCTTTTGCTCCTCTAATTTTAATCTCGTTAATTGCCATACTTTAGATTATATAAAAATAATATATTTTTATAAAGTTAAAGACATATTAAAATTAAAGAACGTACAAATAAACACTAACAAATTGTAAAATCATCCCAACAAGAACAAAACAATGAAATACCGTATGGAACCAAACGCTTTTTTTCTTTCCTAATCCATAAAGTATTGCACCAATGGTATAAGCAATTCCTCCAAAAAGAAGTAATAAAAACCCGTTAATTCCCACTTCTTTTATAATTCCATCACTAGCAAAAAGAATGGTCCACCCTGCAACAATATAAATAATCATGCATAATTTTGAATACCTATGAATATTAATTGAATTAAATATAATACCTAAAATTACTAAAACCCAAACAATAACAAATATTATCCAACCAGAATAAGGAATTAAATTATTCCAAATAGAAGTATTTCTTATTGCACAAAGACAATAAATAGAATAAGTTCCAGCAAGTAAAACAAAAACAAAATCATGATCTATTACTCTAAATACTTTCTTTCCCTTATTTCTTGCAAGAGCATGATATAAACAAGATATGCACATACATGTAATCATTCCAAATCCATAAATTCCTACACCAATACATCTATAAATAAAGTCAATATCGTAAACTACTTCGCTTTGAGGAAAAACTCCACAAATTTTTAAATACATAAAGATAGTAGCTAAAATACCAAAAATAGCACCTAAGCCATGTGTAATTGAATTGCATAATTCATGCCTTAATTTATAGTTTGGTAATTTAATATCGTCTACACACATCTTTAATCTCCTATCTAGTATTTAATACTAGCATATTTTATATTAAAAACAATAACTAATTTAAAAAACATATTAAATGCAATATATTTTTAATAAAAATAAAAAAATTATTAAAATAATTATCATTAATATAAATAATTAGTATAATTATCTTATGGAAAATATATATGCCGTAATTGATGTTAAAGCCTTCTACGCAAGTTTTGAATGCATAGAAAGAAATTTAGATCCTTTCACCACTCCACTTGTTGTTACTGATGTAGCAAGAAAAGAAGCAACTATTGTTTTAAGTGTAAGCCCATATTTAAAAGCAATGGGTGTACCTTCAAGATGTAGAAGAGCTGATTTACCTAAAAACATTCCTAATATGATTTATGCAACACCTCAGATGGGTAAATATGTTAAATGTAGTGCCAAAATTGTATCTATACTATTAGATTTTATTGCTCAAGATGATATCCATGTTTATTCAATTGATGAATCTTTTGTTAATCTTAAACCTTATTTAAAATTATATAAATGTACTCCAGAAGAATTATGTGCAAGAATTCAAAAAAGAATTAAAGATGAAACAGGACTTACTGTTACTTGTGGAATTGGAGAAAATATGTTTTTAGCAAAAATGGCTGATGATATTGAAGCAAAAAAAGCACCTAATTACATAGCTATTTGGAAAAAAGAAGATGTTCCTACAAAACTCTGGCCATTAAAACCACTTTCCAAAGTATGGGGTATTTCAACAGGATATGAAAAAAGACTTAACATAATGGGAATATATTCAGTGTATGATTTAGCACACTTTAATAAAGATATTTTAATAAAAAAATTAGGAATATTGGGTGAAGAATTATATAATCACGCTAATGGAATTGACAATACAGATATAAGAGAAAAATATGATCCTGTTAATAAAAACCTTTCTGTAGGTCAAGTTTTATTAAGAGATTATACATTTAAAGAAGCTAAATTAATTATTAAAGAAATGAATGATGATTTATGCTCTAGAATGCGCTCATTTAACCTAGAAACTCAAGTAATCCATTTAATGGTAGGATATTCAACTTGTTCCCAGGCTGTTGGTTTTGCTCATCAAATTCAGCTACTATTACCTACATCAAACAATAATAAAATTTATGATGCTTTAATGTATCTATATAATTCATATGTTAATGATGAACCAATCAGAAGAATTGGTATTTCATTTTCTAAATTAACAAAAAAGCAAGATATCCAACTATCTCTTTTTGACAATTATGAAAAAGATGAAAAAGAATCTAAACTATTTGATGCAATGGATGCAATACAAAAGAAATATGGTAAAAATAAATTATTAAGAACTAGTTCATTAAGTAAAGAATCAACAGCAAAAGAAAGACATAACCAAATTGGTGGTCATAGAAAATAATTAGCTTTTACTATTTAATTTAAAAATATTTGCTCTTTTAATACTATTTTTTAAACTGAATTTAATAAATTAATCTTCTTTATTATGTTTTGTCTTTTTAATAATAAATTTAACTAATATAACAATTTCATGAACAATAAGAGGAAGTAAACTCATAGCCATAGTTATTAACCAATGAGTCCAATTCATCTTATCTCCAGCAGTATTAAATACATCTCTAACACCAGGAACTTCAACAACAAATAATTGAAGGGCTACACCAACAATAAATGCTACAAGCATCATATAATTCTTATTCTTAAAAATTGTAAATACAGATTTATCCATATTAGACATACCAAGCATATGGAATAATTCAGAGAATGCTAAAGTGGTAAATGCCATTGTTTGAGCAAGATGAATTACTTCTTCGTTTGCACAATAAGCAATATCGTTCCAAGTATACATACCATTCATAAAGAAAGCAGATAAATAAGCAATAATTACTGCAAGAGTAATGACTATACCATAACCTCCAGTTACCCACCATCCACCATGAGCAAATAAACTTTCATTAGCATTACGTGGCTTTTGCTTCATATTATTAGGATCTTTTGGATCCATACCTAAAGCAATAGCAGGAAGTGAATCTGTAATTAAATTAACCCATAAAAGATGAATTGCAATAAATGGTGCTGGGAATCCAAGAATAATAATAATCAACATTCCAAATACTTCAGCAAAATTACTACTTAACAAGAATAAAACAGTTTTCTTAATATTAGCAAAAATGCCTCTACCTTCTTCAACCGCTTTTTCAATACTTGCAAAATTATCATCAGTTAATACCATATCAGCTGCACCTTTTGCAACATCAGTTCCAGTAATTCCCATTGCAATTCCAATATCAGCAGCTTTTAAACTTGGAGCATCATTAACTCCATCACCCGTCATAGCACAAATATTACCATTTGCCTTAAATGCTTTAACAATACTGACTTTATTTTCAGGACTTACACGAGCGAAAACTCGACATGTTTTGCATACTTCCTTAAGCTCTTCTTCACTTAATTTATCAATTTCTTCACCCATGATACATTGATCTTTTGTTTCTACAATACCTAATTCACTAGCAATTGCAAAAGCTGTATCTTTATGATCGCCTGTAATCATAACCGTAGTAATTCCAGCTTCTTTAAATTTACTTACAGCAGGTTTTGCCTCTGCTCTTGGAGGATCAATCATTGCAACTAAACCGATAAAAATTAAATTTTCCTCTTCAATTTTTTCTTTATTATCATATGCAAGAGCTAAAACTCTTAAAGCTTTATCACTAAAATATGAATTAGCTTCATAAATTTTATCTATATCTTCCTTTGTTATGGATCTAATTTCACCTTTATCTAATATTCTATTTGTATGTTTAAGAATAGAATCTAATGCGCCTTTTGTGTAATGAATAATATTTCCATTATCGTTATTAAGTGTTGTCATCATTTTTCTAACACTATCAAAAGGAAGCTCATTAATTCTTGGAGTAGCTTTTTCTAAATCCTTCTTATGCATATTAAATTGATTTGCAAAAGCTACAAGAGCTATTTCTGTAGGATCTCCATATAATCCTTCATCAACGCTAGCATTGGAACATAGACTCATTCCTTTTGCTAAAAGTCGTAAATCTTTGCTAGTATTATTTTCAACAAAATCTTCAGTCTTATAATATGAATCTAAAGTATAAGCTTCTAAAACAGTCATCTTATTTTGTGTTAAAGTACCTGTTTTATCACTGCAAACAACACTTACAGCTCCAAGTGTTTCAACACTAGGTAGCTTTCTAACAATTGTATTAGCTTTAACCATTCTTGAAACACCAATTGAAAGAACAATCGTAACAACCGTAGCAAGACCTTCTGGAATAGCAGCAACAGCAAGAGCAATAGAACTTAAAAGAGCATCAATCCAACTATTTAAGTTTTTCATTGAATCAACTCCACCACTAATAATCCATAAAGCATCAACAACAAAAACAACTACAACAATAATTGCACAGATAATACCCAAGATTTTACCAAGCTTTTCAAGTACTTTTTGAAGAGGAGTCAATTCTTCTTCATCATTATCTAATGCTTTTGCAATCTTACCAATTTCAGTTTTCATTGCAGTATTAACAACAATACCTTTTCCTCTTCCATATGTAATTGGTGTAGACATATAAACTTCATTAACTCTATCGCCAATTGCTACACTTGAAGAAAAAACAACGCTAGCATCCTTTTCTACAGGAACAGATTCTCCTGTTAAAGATGACTCATTTGCTTTTAAATTACTTGATTCAATTAATCTAATATCAGCTCCAACTGTATCTCCTTCTTCAAGAACTACAATATCGCCTACTACCAATTCACTAGCTTTAACACGAACGTGTTTTCCATCTCTAATTACAGTACTTTCTGGAGAAGAAAGTTTTTTTAATGCTTCAAGAGAAGTTTGAGCTTTAACTTCTTGAACTGTACCAATAATTGAATTGATTATTATAACAGCCATAATAATTATTACATCTGGCCAATCCCCTACATCTAAAAACCAATTTGAAACTAAAGCTGGATCTGCAGTTAATGTTTCATAAATACTAACACCAATTGTTAAAGCAATTGCTGCAAAAAGAACATAAATCATTGGATCTTTCATTTGTTCAAAGAACATTCTAATTACAGATTTTTTCTTCTTTTCAGCTAATTTATTTTCACCATTCTTTTCAAGTCTTGTTTTTGCTTGTTCAGTTGTTAATCCTTTTTCTAAATCAGTTTCAAAAGCTTCCGCTAATTGCTTGTTATTTAACGTTTCAAAAGCAATACTTTTTGTTGCTTCATTATTATTTTCTATTTTCTTTTTGGCCATAATATACTCCTTAATTCCTTAATAATATAATTGGTCTTGCAAATTTACTCGCTTATAACCGGGACAAGCCGTGTTGACGATTTATAAGCCTAAGCTACTCTCCATGTAATTAAAATTAAACATTATTTTTATCCCTATTTCAATTAAAAACAATGATTATTAATGAAAAATTATGTTAACTAAAATAAACAAAAAATAAAACTATTAAAAGAAGGTTAAATAATTTATTATTTAAATATGAGTAAAAATTTAAGAAATCTATTATTAATTTGTGGAATATTTCCTCTTACGTTTAGTGTCACTAACACAACTACTTTAACTTCAAAAATAGAACATACTTCTAAAGCTTCGATTTTAAATTACGATTCTTCTTTAGGTATATTTAAAGATTTAAATAAAGATGAAGTTAAATCTTATTATAATAATTTAAATTCTAAAACAGGAATTAAAGGAGATGAATTTTTAACGGAATTACAAAACATTATAAAAGATGGACATACAAAAGTTAGTAATTCTTTAGCATGGAGTTCAGATTGGAAGTTATTTACCTTGCTTGATAGAGACTATGAAAATGATCCTTTAACAAATGAAGAAATATCTAGTCAAATTTGGAAAAAAGATGATATTAAAATAATTCCACTCTATACAGATAAAACTACTTTCAAAAAATCTTCTAAAAGCGTTGATAGAGAACATATTTGGCCTAAATCAAGAGGATTTAAATTTGCAAATTCTAGTTCTGAAAGCGGTGATGAACAGCCATATGCCGCTACTGATATGCATAATCTAAGAATGGGTGAAAGCAAAAATAACCAAAACGGACATAGCAATTATCCATTTGGAAATGTAATTAATAAATCAAGCATAGAAACAACACAAATAAAATCAACATATACTAATGAAGTCACTGGATATTTAGGATTAAATGAAAACGGTGTTAAAGTATATGAACCAAGAGATGAAGACAAAGGAGATATTGCTAGAAGCTTATTCTATATGGCTGCTAGATATCATAATTATATTGATGCTTCTTCATTTCAACCTGCTTTAAAATTAGTTAACTTTAGCAGTAAAGATAAACCAACTGAAACAATAAACGCAATTGATACAAAAGATTCTCCAGCTACTTATGGCAATCTTCAAACTTTATTAGAATGGAATATATTAGACCCTGTAAATGAATTTGAAATTCATCGTAATAATCTTGTTTATAATGCAGTTCAACATAATAGAAACCCATTTATTGATTACCCTTCTTGGGCTGATGTTGCTTTTGGAAATAAAACATTAGATTTAAATCAAGAAAATGGCGTAGCTACAAGTGATCCTTATATATTAACTCATGATTCTAAAAGGAAATATTATTTAAATGATGTAATTAAACCATCTGATTTTAAGTTAGCTTATTATGATTCAAAAGGTAATAAAACTGAACTAGATACATCTTCTACCCTTGTAAAAATGTTCTATATTGATGAAGAAAATAATGAAATATTTATAAAAGATGAATATAAGCTTTCAAAAGTAGGTTCATTTAAAATTAAATTTACTTATTTTAAAGATAATGTAATTTATACAGCTTATTGTGATATTGAAGTTAAAGAATTAAATCTTAAAGAAAAAGTATTAAATTTTTATGAACAAAACAAAATAATTATTTTAATATCGGCTTCAATTTTAATTTTAGTAATAATAATTGTATTAACTTTAATTAAGAAAAATAAATATAAAAAAGGTAAACAGAATAAAAAGAATTCTGCACCAAAAAGAAAAAAATAGTTAACATTTACTATAGAATTTTATGATAAGCAGCCTTATCTAAATACATATTTTTATCAGCTTCTTTTAATAGTTCACTAACAGTTGTTTTCTTATCAATTCTTAAAGCATATCCAATCGAAATATCAAGTTCATAAGAAGAACTTTTATTTTCATTCTTTAGTCTTTCTTTAAATTCAATTATTAATTTTTGAATATCAACATCTTTATTAAATGGAATGTAAGTAAAAAATTCATCCCCTCCAATTCGATATGTTTTGCCATAACTAGCAAAGGTTTTATTAATTATATCTGCAGTTTTTTTAATAATTTCATCACCTGCTTGATGTCCATAAATATCATTAATCTTCTTTAAATTATTAACATCATACATAATAAATATTGTTCCAATTTCTTTCTTTTCTTCATCATCCAAAAGTTGTTCTGTAAAAGATCTTCTATTAGGAAGTTCAGTTAATATATCAACATATGCTAAATTAGTTAAAACATCTACTTCTTGACTTCTCTTTTCGAGCAATTCTTTTTCTTTTAAATGTTCCTTTTCCATAATAAAGAAATATGCAAATAAAACTCCAAGTGTATTGCATAATGGTTGGACAGGGATATTTATAGTTAAAGGTACAATAAAAGCATTAATTAATAAAGAAATAATAGGAATAATTGAATAAAGTATAGAATAAATTAAGATGGATTTATTTTCAAATTTCCTAGTAATAAGAAGATAAATAACACTTATTATAGGAACAAAATAATAAAAACTATTAATAAGTACAAAATAGTTAAAGAAATCTAAACGAATATATTTAACAGTTGCAGAAGAATCAAGAGATATAGAATAAATAAACGGAACAAATATATTAACTATAACCATAATTAATAAAATAAAATATGGAATTAATATAATGCTTTTAATTAATAAGTTCTTTTTTGACCAAATAAATCCACATAAATATAAACAATAAATAAGGGGAAAAGTAATAAAAATTATATAAAATAAAATTGCTACAATATTAAATAATATTGGGTAATAAGTGATATTATCATTATAAAGAACAACAAATAATTCATCTAAAATAATATATGTAATCGTTGAAAAAATAAGACAAACATATAAATACTTATTAACTTTATTTTTAACACTAGCAAAAACCTTTATGCATAGAATTATTAGTAATACGATTAAAAATATTAAGATGCTTGAATATAAAATCAACTCATTCATATTATTATTTTAGCATATATTAATAAACTAAATATAAAATGTTTATAATTAAATTTTATTAATTGTATCATTAATACTTTTTACCATTTCTTTATCTAGCTTTAAAACCTCTCTATCAAAAGTGTAAATTCCATTACCTTCTTTTTCACAGTCATTAATTTGAGTATAAATAACTCCACACATTATTCCTTCTTTTAATAAAGGAATAATTGACTTTTCATATAGTTTTTTAAATTTTTTATTGTATTCATCCTTTGTTTTTGAAGTTCTATGACCATAAAATGTTGGATAATCAAAATGATCTTTTTCTTTATATCCTAATCCACCAGTTTCACTTAAAAAATATGGTCTATGGGAAAAAGGATCTTTTCTTTTTCTTGAAGTAAAGTAATAGGCATGAATTGAAAATACATCACTATATGTTGTATCAATCCATCCACTTGCAGTATCAAAAATATGTTGATTATCATCTAATTCTTTAAAATGTTTATAAAAATAACTTGGATCAAATTCTCCCCATGATTCATTAAATATTGTAAACATAATAATAGAAGGAAAAGATTTTAAAGAATTATAAATTTGATCTACTTCTTCTTTAAAATGTTCTCTATTTTCAATAGTTTTTCTTCCATATCCTTTGTAATTTAAATATCTCTCTTTATTAAATATTTCATAGCTTATTCCTGGCTTAAAATTATTGATTAGTTTATATTTTGTTCCACCATTTGGAAAATCTTGAATAACTAATAAGCCATATTTATCACAAAGATAATAAAAATAATCATTTTCAACTTTAATGTGTTTTCTTAAACAATTAAAACCTAATTCTTTAACATTTAGTATATCTTTTTCATAATCTTTGTAGCTTAATGGTGTTAAAAATCCTAAATAATAATATCCTTGATCTAGTAATCCATTAATAATTAATTTATTATTATTTAAATAAATATAGTATTTCCCATCTATTTTTCTTGTTTCAATCTTTCTTATTCCAAAATATGAATAAACATAATCATTATTTAAAATAACTTTTACATTATATAGATAAGGGGACGATACACTCCAAGAATGAAAATTATCTTTTAATGAAATAGTGATAAATTGATTTGTTAAGCATTTATATTCTTTATTTTCTATTATAATTTTAGCTTCTTTATTTACATTTGATTTAACTAATACACTAACTTCTTTTTTATCAAAATCTGTTTTATATTCAATATCTTCGATATATTCATCATCTAAACCAACTAAATATACACTTTTATAAATACCACTACTTGAAGTATAAAACCAATTATTTGGGTTTAATGTTTGTTTACCACGAGAATAAAAGCTACTATCTGTAAAGTCTTTTACTTTAACAATTAAATCAAATTCACTATTATTTCCTACATATTTTTTAATATCTACCTTAAATTTTGTATATCCTCCAATATGGGTAAATACCTTTTCTTTATTAATATAAATATCAGCAATTTGATCTACTCCATCAAAACATAAAAAGAGATGAGAAAAACAGCTTAAATTATCAATTTTTACAACTTTATGGTAATAAATTATTTCATCTATTTCTAAAAGATGGTTTACTTTGCTAGCTGGAGTTTCAATAGCAAAAGGAACAACTACTTTAGAAGAAAAATTAGTTGGTAGTTCTTCACTTTTTGATATTTCTATATCCCAAGTTCCATTTAATATTATGTAATTTTTATCTCTTTTTGCTAAACAAGAAGGATATTCATTTAAAGGAATAGAATCTAGCTTTACATCTACTTTTTTTAAAGTTGAATATAAAATACCATTATTTTTCATCGACTTTTTCCCCTTTTTCTTTACTAAATTTAAGAATAAATATAGCAGGTATTAAAGCTAAAAGAACAACACCAATTGCAACTAAATAATTATAATTTGAAGGAACATAACTTACTGTTCCAAAATCATCTGTATAAGTTAATCCACTAATTTTATTCATAGCATCTCCAATAAATGGACCAATGCACATTGGTAAAGCAACAACAAATATCATCTTTACCCCCATAAATACCCCTTCTTTTGATTTAGGAATTTCTTGCCTAACAATCGAATTTAAAATTGTAGGAATAGAAACATAGCCTAAAATCATAATTAAACAAGAAATCGACCCATATACAATTTTTCCTACGTCATTTTTAATATAAGGCATAAAGAACATCATAACTAAACCAACTATTAATATTCCAATTGAAGGAATAATTAATTTTTCTTTTCCAAATTTATCACCTAAATATCCAACAATTACGCTAAGTAAACTACCAACTAATAAAGCAATAGCCATAACTATAGCAAATGGAGTTAATATACTTGTTCCACTATTTGGAATAGCAGCAGTCTTTTCAACATAAATCATTAAATATGGGAAAAATATTTGAATACTAACACCATAAATAAATAAAATTAGTAAAGAAATATATAGTATTTTATTATTTTTAATAGTTGAAGGCTTAAATCCTTCAACCAATAATTTAAAGAATTTTTGATCATTTTTACACTCTTCTTTTTCTTCTTTAGGTATTAAAAATATAGAAATTATTCCAACAACTATAACAATAGCTCCAATTATATAAAAGAAAATATCCCATCTATATCCTGCATCTTTTGTTGTTAATCCGTTTAATCCAACAAAAATTATTAACATAGCAATAAGAGGCAAAATAGAAAGAACGCCTTCAACTTTTCCTCTCTTGTTTTCGGGAGTATTTCTAGTTACATATGAATTAAATGCTGCATCATTACTTGTAGAACCAAAGAAAGTCATAACACAATCAATAACAATAACCATAATTGCTGCACTACTAGCGCTCATCGAAATAGGAATCAATGAATTAGCATTATTTACATTTACTAAACCAAAACTAGCTGTCGCTATTCCCCAAACAATATATCCAACAGAAATAAATATCTTTCTTTTATTTAATTTATCAGTTAAGGTTCCCATTAATAAAGTTGTTATAGTAGCAGTAATTGCACTTAAAGCTGTGGTAATAGCAATCATTAAAGAATAATCAAAACCTTGACCTGTAGGAGCATTGAAATTTAAATATGCAATATATGAATTTAAATACATATTCTCAATACACCATGCAAATTGACCAGCAATTCCAGCTAAAATAAATATTAACCGTTTTCTTATCCCTAACTTATTATTTTGCATCTTTTATTCTCCTTATAACTTTAGATATATATTTTGTTAAATCAGTAATTAATAATGAATTTTCATCAATTTCTTTACTAGCTTCAACACTTAATAATCCAAATATAAAATTAGATGCAGCTACATTAAACAATAAATCTTCACTTTTACTAGCAAGGCCTAATATTAATCCGCTTAAAAAATCACCGCTTCCAGCTTTTGCTAATGAAGGTAAAGCATTAATATTTAAGTAAGAATTATATCCATCTGTAATTAGTGTCGTATTATTCTTTAAACATAAAATACAATCAAAATTCATAGCGAATTCTTCACTAATTTCAAGTTCATTCTTTAAAATTTCATCCTTAGAAACATTTGTTAATCGTGCAAATTCCCCAATATGAGGAGTCAATATAACTTTACATTTTTTTGTTTTTAATACACTAACTCCAAATTTTGCTAAAGTATTAAGTCCATCTGCATCAATAATTAATGTATGAGTATAATTTTGTAACAAATACTTGATTATTTTATATATTTCTTCACTTATTCCTATTCCCATACCTAGAGCAATAGCATCATAATTTAATAGTTCATCTAAACTATTTTTATCAAAATTTATATATCCATCAGTATCTAAAAAATATTTATAAGTACATTCAAGTGGTTTTAAACAATAAATTTCTTTTAAAGATGAAGGAATACAAAGAGTTGAATAACCAACTCCCATTCTTAAAGCCATTTCACTTGTTAAAGAAATTAAAGGAGCACCCAAATAATTTTTGCTTCCTCCAATTATAGCAACATGTCCATAAGTTCCTTTATTTGATAAAGAATTTCTTTTAGGAAATAAAATTTTTAAATCTTTTAAAGATAATGATTTTAAGTAGTTTTTAGCAGGTTTTTTTATTCCAATCTTAACTAATTCAACTTTTAAATTATAGTCTTTTCCATAATTTAAAAAATGTCCTATTTTATATTCTTCAATCGCATAAGTCACATTAGCTTTTACAGCACATCCTAAAATTAACCCATTATTTGCATCTATTCCACTTGCAATATCGACACTAATAACAAAAGCATTAGAATTATTTATATATTCAATTATAGATTTAATAGGTTCATTAATTTCTTTATTTAATCCAACGCCAAAAATAGCATCAACAATATATTTTGGTTTACTATCATTTAAAGAAGTAATTATTTCTCCTTTAAACTTTAATAAATTAATATTAAAATCTTCTTTTCCACAATTCTTAATTAAATATACTTTTACATTATAATGTTCATTAAATAAATACCTAGCTAAAACAAGACCATCACCACCATTTCCACCATTCGAACATATAATTAATACTTCATCTTCTTTATTAATATATTTTTTTATCTTATTAAAAATAGCTTTTCCAGCTCTTTCCATTAACAATATGGATGGAGTTCCATTATCGATAGTTTGTTTATCTGCAATTTGCATTTCTTTACTATTTAGTAAGTTAAACATATTAAATATATTTTATCAAATTA
>JAEDOI010000053.1 GCA_016302065.1 Bacilli bacterium
TATAATTTTAAATAGTTTAGAAAAGGAAAAAAAGATGAAAAGAGTATTTGAGAAAGAGTTTTTCGGAAAAAAACTCATTGTTGAAACTGGTGAAATCGCTAAACAAGCTGATGGTGCATGTTTTGTAAGATTTGATGATACAGTTGTTCTTTCAACTGTTTGCTGTAGCGACGAACCAAAAGAGGGAGATTTCTTCCCATTAACCGTTACTTATGAAGAAAAGCAATATGCTGTAGGAAGAATTCCTGGAGGATTCTTAAGAAGAGAAGGAAGACCAGGAGAACACGCTACATTAACTGCTCGTTTAATTGATAGACCAATTAGACCAATGTTTAGTGATGGATTTAGAAATGAAGTACAAATTATTAATACAGTTATGAGTGTTGATTTAGATGCAACACCTGAAATGACTGCTATGTTTGGATCAAGTTTGGCTTTATGTATTAGTGATATTCCATTTGATGGACCAATTGCTGGTGTTTATGTTGGTAGAGTAAATGGTGAATTTATTATTAACCCAACTGTTGAGCAAAGAGCTATTTCAGATTTAAATCTTGCTGTTGCAGGTACAAAAGATGCAATTAACATGGTTGAAGCTGGTGCTAACGAATTAAGCGAAGATGTAATGCTTGATGCTATAATGTTTGCTCATGAAGCAATTAAACAATTATGTGATTTTGAAATTGAGATTGCTAAAGAAATTGGGAAAGAAAAAAGAGTAGTTTCTTTATATGCTCCAGATGAAACAATAGTGAATGATATTTATTCTCGTATTGGCGAAAAAATGGTAAAAGCCATTTCAATTTTTGATAAATTAGAAAGACAAGATGCGATTGATACATTAAAGAATGAAATTCTTGATGATTATGATCAAAGACAATATAAAGATGAAAAAGACCACAAATTAACTATGTTAATGGTTAATGATATTCTTGAAGGAATGGTCGCAAAAGAAGTTAGAAGATTAATTACTGAAGAAAAAATTAGACCTGATGGTAGAAAAATTGATGAAATCCGTCCACTTGATGCTCAAGTTGACCTTCTTCCTAGAGTTCATGGTTCAGCTATGTTCACAAGAGGCCAAACCCAAGTTATTTCAACTTGTACTTTAGGAATTAAAGATGATGAACAAATTTTAGAAAGTTTATCACCAGAAGATAGTAAGAGATGGATGCATCATTATAATTTCCCACCTTTCTCTGTTGGTGAAATCGGAAAAACTGGTACCCCTGGAAGAAGAGAAATTGGACATGGTGCATTAGGTGAAAGAGCCTTGAGTTATGTTCTTCCAAGCGAAGAAGAATTTCCATACACAATTAGATGTGTTGCTGAAGTTGTTGAAAGTAATGGAAGTAGCTCACAAGCATCAATTTGTGCTTCCTGTATGGCTTTAATGGCAGCAGGTGTTCCTATTAGAAGAATGGTAAGTGGTATTGCTATGGGATTAATTACTAGTGGTCCACTTGATGGAAAACATCCATATACAATCTTAACTGATATTCAAGGCTTAGAAGATCATTTTGGAGATATGGATTTTAAGGTTGCTGGAACTGAAGTTGGTGTTACCGCTTTACAAATGGATATAAAAATTAAAGGTGTTACTAGAGAAATTTTACATGATGCTTTAATGCAAGCTCATAAAGCTAGAGCAGAAATTAGAGAAGTTATGTCAAAAGCTATTTCTGAACCTAGAAAAGAATTATCTAAATATGCCCCTAAATTTGAAACATTCTATATTAAAAAAGAAAAAATTAAGGATGTTATTGGAAGCGGCGGTAAAGTTATTAATGACATTATTGAAAAATGTGATAATGTCAAGATTGACATTGATGATGATGGTAAAGTAGTTTTATACCATACTTCTAGAGAAGTTTTAAATAAAACTAAGGAAATAATAGACAATATTGTTCGTGAAGTTGAAATTGGTGAAGAATTTGATGGCGTTATTACCCGTGTAGAAGATTATGGTGGATTTGTAAAATTATTTGGAGACAAAGAAGGGTTACTCCATATTTCAAGATTCTCTAATGATTATGTTAAAAATGCTGCTGACGTAATGCATGTTGGTGATACTATCAAAGTTAAAGTAATTGAAATTGATGATAAGGGAAAGATTAAACTTTCTCATAAAGAATTCACAAAACCTGCAAAAAAAGAAGCTGAAAAGAAACTTGAAGCTAAAAAAGAATTCAAGAAAGAACCTTTTAAAGGTGTAGCTGATGATGATGGTTTTGTTGAGGTTAAAAAAGAAGAACCAAAAGCTGAAGTTAAAGAAGAAAAAAAGAAATTTAGTTTCTTTAAAAAGAAATAATGCTTTATTTAATAGCAAGTGATATTCATGGATCTAAAGGAGCGAGTGAATTACTCGTTTCTTTAGAGACGAAATATAATTTTAAAAAAATTATTTTACTTGGAGATATTGGATATAGTGGAGCTAGGAATATCCCTCCTTTTGATTATTATCCAATATCTGTTTATGAAAATTTGAGTAAATTAAAACATAAGTTAATTGTAATTAAAGGAAACTGTGATTCTCGAGTTGATGAATTTGTTTTAGGTATAAAATTTAGAAATAAATTTAAAATTAATATTAAATCCCATGTATTTTATTTAACTCATGGTGATTTATATAATGAAAATGATTTTTCTTATGAGGATTTAGATTGTTTTATTTATGGACATACCCATGTTTATAAACTTGAAAAAAGTAATAATCATTTTGTAATTAATCCAGGAAGTTTGTCTCTTCCAAAAATTAATAAAGAGAAGACTTATATTATTTATGATGATGAAAGGGAAGTTTTTTCTTTATTTGATATAAACGAAAATCTATTAAACGAAATGAAAATTTGTTAGAATTTAAAATAAGGTAGTGAACATATGGATAAAATTAAGGTAATGGCTCTTGGTGGCCTAGATGAAGAAGGAAAAGATCTTTACGTTATTGAAGTTAATGATGATATTTTTGTAATTAATGCTGGTTTTAAATATCCTGATAAAAATACTCCAGGAATTGACTTTATAATTAGCGATTTTTCATATCTTGTTGAAAATAAACATCGTGTAAAAGCGTATATTTTGACTAAAACTAAGAAAAACAATTTTGGTGGTATTCCATATATTTATAAGGAAGTTAAAGCTCCTATTTATTGTACTAATTTAACAAAGATTAAATTACTTGAATTTTCAAAACAATATATGCAAGCTTGTGATTACAAATTTGAATTAGTTTCATTACCTGGTCAAATTAAAATTGATAATTATATAATTGATTTATTTTCAACTTGTTGTTCAATGCCTGAAACATTTGGATTTAGTATTAGAACAAATGTTGGCAATATTGTTTACTGTGGAGATTTCATTGTTGAATATTCTAATGAAAAATATTTTAATCTTGATTTGAATACTTTAGGAAAAATAGCTGAATTCCCTACTCTTTTGCTCTTAAGTGACTCTTTAAATTCGACAAAGCCTGGATATTGTAGTCCAAATCATAGACTTTATCCAATCTTAGAAAGATATTTTAAAGAAGCTCCAGGAAGAATTTTTATTGGATTAAGCACTGAAAATTATTATCACTATAATGAGGTATATAAAATTTGTGCATCTTATAATAAAAAGATATGTATTTACGATGAAGAAGGAAAAGCAATTTATAATTTAAGAAAATATTCTCAAAATGATTTCTTTGATCCAAGAAACATTGTTTCTTTAGATGATATTATGAGGGTTAAAGAAAGTGAATTAGTCATTTTAATTAGTGGTGAAGGTGAAAAACTATACGAAAAGTTATCTATTTTAGCAAGTGGTGAAAATGAAGATAAGGTAATTAGAATTCAAGAACAAGATACATTTATAATGGCTTATCCACCAAGCGATAGAAATGAAGTAGTAGCTACTTCAACCATTGATGAACTTTATAAATCAGGGTGTCATGTTAAGTATGTAACTAGGAAAGATTTAGCTAAAATGCATGCTTATGAAGAAGATTTAAAGATGGTTCTTAGTTTATTAAAGCCTAAATTTTATCTTCCAATTCAAGGTTATTACGTAAATCTTTTGAGTAATGCTAAATTAGCTTTTGATATGAGAATTGGTTTAACTCACAACAATATATTCTTATTTGACAATGGATTTTCATTTCTTTATGAAAATGGAGAATGCAAATTAGATTTTAATCTTGATAATAAAGTCAAAATTGGCGATGTTATGATTGATGGAATTGGCGTTGGTGATGTTGTTAATGAAATTATTAGCGAAAGAACGAGATTAAGTGAAGATGGTGTTGTTGTTCTTTCAATAGGAATTTCTAAAACTAGTAGAGATATTTCTTTCTCTCCAGATGTTCAAATGAGAGGTTTCTTATTTTTAAAAGATAAAGAAGCTGACTTAATGAATAAAGAAATAACTAAGATTTTTGTAGATGAATCAACTATTTGGGCTCTTGAAACTAAAGATTTTGATTCAAGTAAAGTAGAAAGTCAAATTAATAAGAAGATATTGAATTTCTTACTTAAAACATATAATAGAAACCCAGTTATTAGAGCAAACATTATTGTAACTGAGTAATATCTTTAATTTAAAAAGGGCCTTCGTAACGTAGGTGGGTTTTGGGTGGGTTACTCAAAATTCTAGTTAT
>JAEDOI010000054.1 GCA_016302065.1 Bacilli bacterium
CTTCCTTTAATATATCAATTGTAGGATTATCAATGTGTATCCAACTTCCTTTTTCGATAGTTACATTATCTAATTGTTCATAATTAGTTTTTATTAATTCTTTCTCTACACTTTTATAAACTGTAATCATATATTTAATTTTAATAAATTTAAACTTGTTTGTTAATAAGCTTTATTATTTTAGTTATTTAATTAATATGAACATAAAAAAATAAAAAAATCCGATACAAAGTATCAGACAATTTTGGCTAATGGTCGGGGCGACAGGATTTGAACCTGCGGCCTTCTGCTCCCAAAGCAGACGCGATACCAAGCTACGCTACGCCCCGTTGCTAAATAAATATATCATAAAAATATATTTATGTTAAGAACTTTTTTAAGTTTTTCAAATTTGGCGCGCTAGACAGGAATCGAACCCGTAACCTTTTGATTCGTAGTCAAATACTCTATCCAATTGAGCTACTAGCGCGTAAATAAATAATAAAACAAAGCTCAATTATTTTCAAATAATTTATAGTGTTTTTGCCTGTTTTTTCTTTATTTTACTCCAATTAATTAATCCATATATATCAAATACTAATGATATAAGAAAAGTAATTACCATCATCAAATTAGAAATATCGATTTTGCATAACAATATCCATAAAGTCATAACAATAATATCATTAAGAATAAAGAATAATGCATAATAATGCGATCTAAATAAAAGCAATAAAGAAGCTATTAAACTTGCTATTATTGATAAAGTAGAAATAATTAAATTCGGAGTATTAAAATATTTCAATAAAAAATAAAAGGGAATGAATAGCAATATTGAAAATGTAATAATGCAAAGCATAGAAAAATTAGATAAAGAAGAGATCTTAATTTCCTGTTCTCCTTTATTTTTTGGATGTTTTATCCAATTAATAAAAGTAAAAATTGAAATAGGAAGAGAAATAAAAATAGAAATTATCATTTCTCCATAATAATGACTAAAATAAGAAATAATTGCATATATTGTCATGTAAGCTAAACTAAAAAATTCTCCAATTATCCAACCTTTAGATACAAAAAGAAGCATAATTACACCAAAAAGTGAAAACAATATTTTTAATATTCCAACTTTAAAAGCAAATGAAAAAACTACAATAATAATTAATGAAATTATTGTTAAAATATATTCAAAAATAGATATTTGTTTAAAAAAATTGGCTATCTTTTTCTTCATGTATATATTCTACCAAAAATAAAAGATAAAACCAATTTTGCAAAAACTATATTAAATGTCCACTATTTTTTTAATATATAGAGTATTCCAATTGTTTTTGGACCACAATGAGATGAAATTACACATCCGGCTTCAGTAATATGAAGATTTTCTAAAGGAATATATTCAGACAATTTTTCATAAATATATTTTTCTTCTCCATCCATATGACCTGAATGAGTAATAAAAACACAATCTTTATCTATATTATCAAAATCTTTTTTAAATTCATTTATTTGTTCATCAACAGCTTTTATATATTTACCTCTTGGCATACGATAAACAGTTAACTTATTATTGATAACTTTAGCGATAGGATGAATTTTAAATAATTCTGCTAAAGCTTTTGTCATTCCAGAGCATCTTCCGCCTTTATGTAAATAATCTAATCTATCAATACAAAACTTAGCACTTACATGAGGCACCAATTCTCTAACTTTAGTAGCTATTTCATGGATATTAAGTCCTTGATCTCTAAACTTAGCCATTTTTAAAACAAGAAGTCCAATACCTGTTGAAAGATTTTGACTATCAACAACTTCAATATGTTCTTCACTTACTTCACTTCTTGCAATCATTGCATTGTTATAAGTTGAACTTAAACCACTTCCAATTCCAGTAAATATTACATCATATCCATTATCAACATATTGCTTAAAATCATTAATTAATTCATTAACATTCCTAGCTCCAGTTGTTGGTGTAATACCTAATTCATCACACTTTTTATATACTTCTTCCCTTGTAATGGTTACTCCATCTAAATAATCAGTAGTATCACCTTTAAATGAAACATGTAAAGGAACTATTTTAATATCGTATTCTTTAATTAAATCTAAGCTTAAATCACAAGTCGAATCAGCAATTATTATAATTTTATTCATATTTCCTCCATATAAATACAATAATATTATAAACTAAATTAAATAGTAGTCAAAAACATGTAATCTAGAAATCTACTTTTTCAAATAATTTTGAAGCTTTAATATATGTTAAATAATGAAGAAGAAAATAAATACCAACTCCAAGGATAACAGTTACAATTTGAACATATATGTTGGAAAAAAAATAATAATAAGAATCAAATAACATAGGTAAAAATAAAGTAGTAGTAAATAAAATAATGATAAAACCAATTATACCTAAAAGTGTAGGTGTTACTATTGCTCTTCCATTTTTATAAAAACAAGTAACATAAATTAGATCATATATCGTATAACTTAATAAAACAAAGCCAATTGCACTACCAATTTGTCCAAATCCAAAACCAATATCGCTAATTTTTGCTCCTTCTTCAACTAAAATAGTATCTTTATATAAGCTACCAATAAAAGCACAAATTATAACAAGAACAATAGAAACAAGTTGAATTATAGATAATAAAATAAGACGTGCTTTAACAATATCTTTTCTTCTAATAGGTAAAAGACAAGAAAAATAAATGTCGTTGCTTTGTTGTCCTTTATTTGCTCCTAAAAATAAAATTGGGTAGCATGTACATACGTAAATAAAAGAAATAACAATTGGATAAGTAGGAATTAATGCCATTAATGGAAACAAAAAAATAAAAACATAAATTAAAGGATGCATTGCTAATTTTAATTCTTTATAAAGTAAACTCTTCATTCTCTCTTCCCTTTCTTTCTAAATAAATCATAACTTCTTCTAATGTAGGAATAATCAATTCAAAATTACTGTTATTTTCAAACTCAAACTTATTATTAGCACTAATTAATCCTTCTATAATTCCTTCATGTTCTTTATATGAAATTAAATAATTTTTAATAGATTCATTAAAAGAACTTTCATTTCCTTTAATTAAATAATAAGAATTAATAAAATCTCCCTTTTTACCATCAAATACAATATTTCCATCTCTAATATATACAATATCAGTAGCACATTTTTCTAAATCAGAGGTAATATGAGTTGAAAAAAGAATAGATCTTTCTTTATTTTTAACTATTTCTAAAAATAATTCACAAATTTCATCTCTGGATATTGGATCTAATCCACTATTGGTTCATCTAAAATTAATAGCTTAGCATCATGAGACAAAGCTAAAGCTAAATTGTATTTAACCTTCATTCCACTACTTAATTGCTCCAACTTTTTATTTACATCTAGATTAAATAAATTGCACAATTTATCAAATTTTTCTTGCTTAAAATTTACATAAAATTTCTTAATTACATCAACAATTTGTTTGATAGTTTTATTTGGATAATAATTAACTTCACTTAAAGAAAAACCAATTTCCTGTTTCGCATAAAGCTCATTTTCTTTCATACTTTTATCAAAAGCAATAACTTCTCCTGAATCAAAATGCACTAAATTCATAATTCCTTTTAAAGTTGTAGATTTACCAGCTCCGTTTCTTCCAATAAATCCTACAATAGAGCCCTTTGGAATAGAAAAACTAATGTCATTTAATGTAAATTTAGGATATTTTTTACTAACATTTTTAATTTCTAACAAATTTTCCATTTACATACCTACTTTCTTATAAATTTCTTCAGCTTTAATAATTGTTATTCCTTTTGCTTTGTCACCTAATATGGCTAAAATATCACCAACTTCAATATTAAACATTTCTCTAGCTTCCTTAGGAATTGTAATTTGTCCTTTCGGACCAACTTTTACAGTAATAATAAATTTGTCACTTAAAATATCTTTCATAAATTCTTTATTTGTCTTACTTTTCTTACCTTTCTTACTAATATTAATATAATTTATAATTTTTTTCAAAAAAAATGACCTCTTTGAGGCCTACATCTATATTAAAGCATTTATTCAATGCACATTGTAAGAAATGGTTGCGAGGGTAGGATTTGAACCTACGGCCTCCGGGTTATGAGCCCGACGAGCTACCAGACTGCTCTACCTCGCGATAATAATAATAATAAATGGCGGAGAAAGAGGGATTCGAACCCTCGCTGGTTACTCGCCACTATCGGTTTTCAAGACCGACCCCTTCAACCGCTTGGGTATTTCTCCATCAATTTACATTTTGGTGGACTCTACAGGACTCGAACCTGTAACCGATCGGTTATGGGCCGACTGCTCTGACCATTGCGCTAAGAGTCCTAATTTGGTAGCTACGGGGGGACTTGAACCCTCGACATATCGGGTATGAGCCGACCGCTCTAGCCAACTGAGCTACGTAGCCAAATGGTGGACCCTAGGAGAATCGAACTCCTAACTTAAGCTTGCAAAGCTAACGTTATCCCATTTAACTAAGGGCCCATGTATCAAAAGCGCTTATTTAATATACCACAACTTACTAACTTCAAGCAAGTAAAATTTGAAAAATTTGCGCTTTTTATATTATTAATTAATATTTAAGAATTGCTTTGTTCTTTCTTTTTTTGGATTTTTGA
>JAEDOI010000003.1 GCA_016302065.1 Bacilli bacterium
GTTCGACTCCTTGTTTCCCCGCCAAAAATTGATGATATGTCTGATACAAACTTAGGTTATCTAAAGTTATGTTCAGACTTTTTTATTTTATTTATTAACTTATTTGCTATTTTAAAATAGTTTAGTGTATGCAAAATTTAAGTATTATATGTTCTAATTTTTAGCAAGAAGATAATTTTAGTTGTTAATTTGAAAAGTGTTTCATTGGCAAAAGTTTATAATGTATGAATAATGATAACTATACCTGCTAGTAAAAAAACATCTAAATTATTATTATTTGCATACATTTTTAAAATAAAATTATTTATCGTGATGTATAAAATTTAAAACATTAATTGAATTAATTAATGAAATATTTTTTAAATTATCATCTAAATTGTAATTGATGATTTCTTTAATCTTATCAATTCGATAAATGATTGTGTTTCTATGTAAAAATAGTTGTTTTCCAGCTTCATTTATGCTTTTTTGATTTACTAAATAAAAATATAATGTTTCAATGTATTTGGTTTTATTTTCTTTATCATAGTTGTATAAAATTAAAATTTCTTCGTTAACATAATTAATTAGGATATCTTTATCTGGAGTATTAATTAAATATAAAATATTTTTAAAATCCTCTTCATTGTAAAGTTTATATTCAATTTTACCATTATCTATAAAATTTAGAATTTTTGTTAATATGTTATAAATAACATTTAATTTATATAAATCTATAATTTTGGAACTATAAATGCCAAATAAATGATATTTTGCAAAAAGATTATTAAATTCAATAAATAAATTTTGATTTATTTCTTTATCAAATAATAAATATAAATAGTTATCTTTTGTTGTTAAAATTGCGTTTTTATTAATAATTTCATAAAGATCATTATAAAATTTACTATCTTTATTTTTTCCTAATGTAAAATATTTTAAAGAGATAAGTATCGAAGTATGTGCTTTTAAATAATCAATTTTTGTTTTTTTCAAATTTTGTAAAAATAAATTGCGATTTGTATATGTGTCGCTAATAAGATCGAATAAAAATATTTGACTATCCATCGTATTTTGATGAGGCCTTAATATGAATAATTCTCTAGCAATTAATTTAGAGATAGTATAAACAAAATTTAGATCAATATTATCTAAATTAGTATCTTGTTCTAATATCGCCATGTATCCTAATTTAATATTATTATAACTTAAGGGAAACATAATTCTTCGGTTGTTATTAACTTTTACAATACTATATGGCTTTTCATTATCTAGTTGTTTAGTAACTTGAGAAATAAATTCTAAAGACCAATAACCTCTACTTATAGCACAATTAAATGTTTCATCTATTGTTAATAATTGTGGAAAATAACTAATTAAATAGTAGTTAATATCTGTTAAAGCTATTGGATTCTTAATAAATGGATATATATTTTTTATTAAATCATCTATAGAATCGCTACAAGATAATATTTCAAGGAGTTTATTAATATCGTTTTCTTTTGTGCTCATAGCATAAATTATACACTATTTTTTGTTTTAGATAACTATTTAACTTATAAAAAATAAGTTTATCATTTATAGCGTTAATGAAAAGGGGTGTTAATATGGAAAAAGAAAAGAAGAAATTTAAGGGAATCGGAATATGGAATTTTTTAAATAAATTTCCAGCTGGAACTATGCTAGTTCCTTTAGTAATCAGTGCTATTATTTCTACAATTTGTATTCATTGTGGTTTAAATGAAAGTTTGTGGGAATATTTAGGTAATCCTATGAAGGATTTGTTTGGTAAATCAGGTCAAATGCTTATTATAGGATTAATGTTATTTTGTACTGGAACTATGATTAAACCACGTGATTTTGTTGAAGTAGGAAAAAGAGGTATTTGGATTATTTTAGCAAGATTATTACCAGCTTATATTATTTCAGCAATTGTTTTTATTTTTTGCGGTTTAGAAGGTTTTTGTGGAATTAATAGTGTTGTTTTAGCAGCTATTTTAACTAGTGCTAATGCTGCTTTATATATGGGAATTATTCCTCCATATGCTGATAATAGTGATAGAGCAACTTTCCCAATTATGTTAATTTTATCAATGCCATTATTACCTTTCATCTTTATATCATGCTTTGGTCAAGGTGAAGGTGATACTTTAGCTAAAGTAATGCAAATCGTATCTTTATTATTACCATTTTTGCTTGGTATGTTATTAGGCAACTTAGATCCAAAAATTAGAGAGATATTTAAAGGTGGAAATACCATTGTGCTTCCATTCTTAGGTTTTCAATTTGGATCACAAATTGATTTTGTTACAGCCTTTAATGGAAGTGCTATTTTAGCAGCATTACTTGTAACTATTATTTATTGGGCTGTTACTATAATTATTCCATTTGTTGTTGATAGATATGCATTAAGAAGACCTGGATATGCTTCAATTGGATCATCATCACTTGCAGGTGTTGCTTTAAGTATTCCTGCTATGTTCAGTGGATTTAGTTTTGGTGGAGTAATCTTTAACGAAGCTATGATCTCACAATCAGTTGCAATTTTAGCTTTCGTTTTATTAATTACTAACGTACTTGACCCATTTTTTGTAAAAGGCAACATGACATTTTACTTTAAACATCATCATGATGATGCAGTAAGAGTATTTAAAGATACACATCCAGAACTTCTTGAAAGTGTCTATGATGAAAATGGAAATTATAGAAGAAAAGTAAAAAGTAAATAAATTTATAGAAGGAGAATATATTATGAATACTAGAAAATTATATCAAATTTCAACACTTAACGCTTTAATGTTAGGTGATTACAAAGGAGCCGTAAAAGTTGGTGATTTATTAAAAGTCGCTAATATTGGAATTGGTACCTATGACGGATTAAATGGAGAAGCTATTTTCTTTAATGGTAATGCTTATGATGGATTAGCAACAGGTGAAGTTAAAGAGATGAGCAAAGATGATTCTTTACCATTTGCTACAGTTGCTAAATTTGATGAAAATGTTAAAGAAAATATTATTTCATTTAATTCAATGAATGATTTTAAAGAAAAAATGGAACAATTTATTGAAGGCAACAAAAATTACTTCTACATGATTAAAATTGAAGGAAAATTTAATGTAAGAGTAAGAAGCTGTTTTAAACAAGAAGAACCATACAAACCACTTTATACTGTAGCTAAAGATCAAAGAGAATTTGAATATAAAGATGAAGAAGGTTATGTTATTGGAATTTATTCACCAAATTATGTTGAAGGAATTAATATGCCAGGATGGCACATACATTTTCTAAATAAAGCTTTAACTCATGGAGGACATATTCTTGAAGTGAGTTCAAGTGAAGCAAAAATGAAAATTAATTTACTTGATGAATGGGATGTAATTATGCCACATAATAAAGAGTTTGCAAGTTGGAATTTAACTCAAGATTTAAAGAGTAAAACTGCTGCTGTTGAAGGAAGCCATAAGTAATCTTTGTAGTTTTAATCTAATAATCAATAAATAAATAAAAAAGTCTGATGAAATATATATATCAAATCAGACTTTTTATTTTGATATTTAAAAAAAGAAATTTAATATTAATGAATGAAATAATATTTTAAAATTTCTTTAGTTATTTTCATAAAATTATAAATCTCAAAAAATTGAAACAATAACTATTGTTGAAATAGAAATATAAACGTGGTTCTTTTCGTTCTTTAATTTTAAAGTTTTATACATTCTTTAAATATATTAAAATATATTTATATGAAAAAATTATTTAAAACTTTAATAATTTGTGGATCTATTATTGGTGTAATAGGTGTTTGCGTTTTATCCTCACACTTAGTTTTAAAATATAAATATAATATTGATTCTATTGAAGTAATTAATGGCTTAAATAATATTAATAAGAAAGTTGATGAAGATAAAGCTTGTAGCAATAAATTTAATGAAGAAGATAAAGAAAAAGCGATTGAAATAATAAATGCTTCTACCAATGATTTTATTCAAAATGATAAAGATAATATAGTTTTAGATTACGATAGATTAGTTAATGAAATGCAAACTGTAATTGAGCTAAATGATCGTGAAGTTGGTGCTATTTGTTCTACATATTTAGATAATTTGAAAAATAATAAATTCGAAGTGGGCGGATTCACATTTGATGTACAATTACTTGAACTAACTTTTAATGATTTAAAAGAAAAATCATGTGATTTAGCAACTGTTTTTAAAATTAGTGTTTCTTCTTTTAAAGAACAAATGAATGAATTTCCACTTAATATTGCAAAAGATATGGTTCCTAATGATATATATTTATTTTCTACAGTTACAGTAAATAAAGGTGATAGTGCTTTTGAATATTCTTTATCTTCAACTTCTTTTAAAATGAATACTTGTACGATAAAACAGACATCTTCACTATTTGAAATTGTAGATTTAGTATTTGATATTGGAAATAGCAGTCAAATTAACCTTCTTATAGGTTCAACAATTGTTGATGGTCTAATTGGAACTGAAACAAATAAGGGACTAGCATATAATATGAAAATTGTTGGAGCTAGTGATTATAATTTTGTTGAAAAAAATGATGAAATTTTATTTAGAATTGAAAGGGATATATGAAAGAATTTATTTTAAGTAATGGAAGAAAGATTCCAAGTGTTGGGTTAGGGACGTTTAAATTAACAAATGAAGAGGCATATAATAGTGTTTTATATGCTTTAGAGGCTGGATATAGATTAATTGATACAGCTAATATTTATAAAGATGAAGAAGGTGTTGGAAGAGCAATTGCACATTCTAATATCGATAGAAAAGATATTTATTTAGAAACAAAGATATGGCCTACATCGTTTCTTGATAAGGAAGTAATACATAAAACTTTAAAAAGACTAGGGGTAACATATCTTGATTTAGTTTTACTTCATCAACCATGTGGAAATTATATTGAAGGTTATAAATTACTTGAGAAAGCATATAAAAATCAAGAAATTAGAGCAATCGGATTATCAAATTTTAATATTGAAGAAATTAAACAAATTCTTTCAATTTGTAGTGTTAAACCTGTTCTGCTTCAAGTTGAAAATCATCCATTTTGTCAAAACAAAGAATTAAAAGAATTTTGTGAGAAAAATGGAATTATTCTTCAATCCTGGTTTCCATTTGGTGGGAAGGGAAATAATGCTGTTTTAGAAAATGAGGTGATTAATAAAATTGCAAAAAAATATAATAAAAATGCTTCACAAATTGTTTTAAGATGGAATATTGAAAATGGTTATATTCCAGTTCCTGGATCAAGAAGCAAGGAACATATAATAGAGAATTTTGATATTTTTAATTTTTCTTTATCTAAAGAAGATTTAAAAGAATTAGATAATCTAAATAAAGAAGAACCATTTCATAAACGAAGTGAGGAAGCATTTAAAAGATATTTAACAATGAAGGTGGATTAATAAATATGTATAGTGTTAAGAATTTTAAAAAAGATGTAGATTTAATTGAAATTTATAATGGGCTTAACTTAAAAGCCACATTATGTAATTTTGGAGCTGGAATGTATAGTCTTTATTTCAATGAAGATCCTATGATTCTTGAGTTAGATACTGTTGAAAATTATATGCATTCTAGAGGTTATTTTAATAAAACTTTAGGATCTGTTGCTGGAAGAATCCCTTGTATTGGTTCAATAAATAATAAACCTTACAATCTAGATCCAGTTGAAGAAGGAAAAGATTTTGACCTTCATGGTGGAGGAATTAAGTCATTATCTTTTAAGCCTTGGAAATATGAAATTAAAGAAAATGATAAGGAAATACGTGTAATTTTTAAAATCAAGACTAAGAATTTAGAAAATGGTTTTATTGGAAGAGCATCGATTAAAGTTATTTATGTTTTCTCAAAAATTAAAAATGATTTTAAGATTTTATTCAAAGCAAAAGCTCTTGATGATACTTTATTAAATTTAAGCAATCATATTTATTGGTCATTTGCTCGAGATTTATCATTAGAACAATATAAATTAAAATTTAACGCTGATAGAGTAGCTTTAATGAGAGATGATTTATTATTTTTTGGAGTAGATGATGTTCCAAATTATATTGATTTTAGAAATGCTAGAAAAATTAAAGGAAGTAATGATTTTATAAGAAAAAATGTTAGTGTTGGAACAATTGATAATACATTCCTTTTTGATTCAAAAATTGGAAAAGCAATATTAAAAAGTGATAAATATGAATTAAAGATGAAAACAAATTATCCAGCTATGAATATATATTTAGATAATTCATTAAGTGATGCAAAATTTAATAATAGAAGTGATTATGGATTGATGAGAGGTATTGCTTTAGAGCCTCAATTATTTGTTTTAGATCATAATCAAATTACTTTTTATAAAGGTGATATTTATGATTATAAAATTGAATATTCATTAAAATTATTGGAGAAATAATATGAAGAATTTAATTAAAGAGTATGAAGAAATATTTTTAGAAAGCCCAAAATACTATCTTGATACTGGTGGAAGATTTGAAATTATTGGAAATCACACTGATCACAATCATGGGCTATGTATTGTCGCAAATTGTTCATTAAGAATTAAAGCTGTATTAGATAAAGATGATGAAATAGTTGATATTAAATCAAAAGGTTATGATAGATTTAGTTTTTCCTTATCTTCTTTATCAAATTATAATGATTACGAAAATAAAACTAAGGCACTTGTAGCTGGAATTTTAATTAAGTTAAAAGAATTGGGTTATAAAATTGGTGGTTTTAAGGCTTATATTGAAAGCGACATCCCTGATGGAAGTGGGGTTTCTTCGAGTGCGGCAGTAGAATCTTTAATTGGATATATTATTTCTTATCTTTATAATAATAAATCAATTCCTGAATTGGTCATCGCTAAAGTTGGTCAATTTAGTGAAAATCATTATTTTAAGAAGCCATGTGGATTATTAGATCAAATTGGTACTTCTTTTTCAAATTGTAATTACATTGACTTTAAAGATATTGATAGTCCAGTTTTAGAAAATTTAGATTTTAATTTGCCATTAAATTTATACTTAGTTAAATCTATTGGTGATCATTCTTCATTAACTCCTTTATATGCAAAAATACCAGCAAGCATGAAGAAAGTGGCTTTAATGCTTGATAATAAGGAAGTTCTTAGAGATGTTAATATAGCAAATGATATAAATAAAGCAATTGATGAATTAGATATTTCAGATGATGAAAAACGAATTGCTAAACATTTTTATATCGAGTGCAATAATGTATTATGCGCAAAAAAAGCAATAAAAGAAAATGATACACAAAAATTCCTTGAAAGTATCAGAAGATCTCAATTATCAAGTTTACATAATTTAGAAAATACTTTTGTTAAGGGAGATGAATATATTGATTCTCCTCAAGATATTATTGATAAAATTGAAAAAGAAATAGGTGATGACGGTGCTGTTAGAATCCATGGTGGTGGTTTTAAAGGCACAGTTTTGGTTTTTGTTAAAGATAATATTAAAGATAAATTTGAAAAATATTTAGAAGAGCATTATAAAAATAGATATTATAAAGTATTTATCTCAAAACATAGTGTTAATTATATTGAATTTTAAAAGGACTCATTCGAGTCCTTTCTTTTTTATTACTTAGACATTTTATCCCAATATTCAATTTCTTCAACATCAGGAACAAAGATATAGTTGTAATTTCTTGCTAATCCCTTATAATCAAGGCCATATCCAATAAGGAATTTATTATCTCTTAAAGTATATCCATAATAATCAACATTAAAATCAACACGTCTTAAAGCTTTTTTATCAACTAGACAAACAACACTAATAGATCTTGGTTGGTATTTTATTTGAATATATTGTTTTAAATAATTAATTGTTAAACCAGTATCAACAACATCTTCAATAAGGACTACATCTTTATTTTTAATATCTTCACTTATATCTTTAGAAAGATGAATAACTCCAGTTGAGTTTGTTCCTGAATATGAACTTGCTTGCATGAAATCTATTTTACAAACTCCATGATAATATTTTAATAAGTCCATAAAGAATGGAGTTGCACCATTTAATACACCAATAAAAATAGGGGCTGTCTCATTGTTTTTAAATTTTTCTTCTAATTTTCCTGCAATTTCTTTGCAAATTGTTTGAATGTCTTCAGTGCTTAAAATAATTTCTTTCATACTTTCACCTCAGTTTAAATTATAAAATAAAGTATTTCATTAAATAGTGTATTTTTTAAAAATTAATATACGTTTAATAATTTTTTAATACCTTTTTTATATTAGAAAATTTTATGATACAATACAAAAGAGGTAATTAGTATGTTTTGTAGGTTTTGTGGTCATGAAGTTCATCCTTCATATAATGTTTGTCCATCTTGTGGACACGCATTAAATGATGTAAATAAGAAACAAGACAATAAAAGTTCTAATTTTTCTAAAAGCAATTCTACTCCAGTAAGGAGTTCTCGTATGGCTATTGCTGGATTTGTACTAGGACTTATAAGTTATTTTTCATATGGTTTTTTAGGTATTTTAGGTCTTATTTTTTCAATAATTGGGATGAATCAAACTAAAGATGGAAAATATTCAAAACGTGGTTTTGCTATTGCTGGTGTTGTTTTAAGTTCGGTTTCGCTTGCTATTTGGATTTTGATTTTTATATTTTATTTTTTTATCTTTTTAACAAGTTATAAGGTGGTATAATGAAACATTTTTTTGCGAAATATAAGAAAAAAATATTGCAAATTGGCATTGTTTTTGCAGTTATAATCTGTCTTGCAGTTGCTATTTATTTTATTTTTGATTATTTTAATATTACAGATGTTGAAACATTAAAAAAAATTATTTCAGATTGTGGAGAATATAAGTATATTGTATTTTTAGTTCTTCAAGTTGTATTGACAGTTTTACTTTGTTTTATTCCAGCAAGCAATATGTCATTTATTGCTTTAGGTGTATTACTATTTGGTGCGAATTATAAAACTTTCTTACTTTGTTTTAGTGGTGTAATTATTTCAAGTATTGCGATGGATTTTCTTGGAAGATTTGGCCTAAAAAAAGTATTTGAAAAAATAATTGGAGCTGAAGATTTAGAAAAAGCTGAGAATCTTATTAATAAATATGGTAAAGGATATATCCCTTTATTTTATTTATTCCCTCTTTTTCCAGATGATGCAATTTGCTGTGTTGTTGGAAGTTTAAAAGTCAATTTTTGGTATCATTTATTTTCTATCATTTTATGTAGAGGAGTAGGCGTTGCTACAATTGTTTTTGGTGTTGCCTTAATTCCTGAAGATGTGCAGAATTTTACTTCTACAGATCCATGGGAATATATTCAAGTAATAACTGTTGCTGCTTTTTGGGTTATTGTGGCGTTTTATTTAGCAACAAAAGCCAACAAGTTTTTTGAAAAATATAAAGAAAAAAAGAATATTAATAAAAAAACTATTTCGAATATAAAGGGAAATAGGATTCGCCAAAATCAAAAGAAAAAAGGAAAAATGATTGTAAGAAAAAAGAAATAGCATTTCATGACGTTTTAAAAAACACTATGAAATACCATCTCTTTTTAATTTCATAATATTTAATTTATTTAAAATAAATAAATATTTTTTTAAAATATTTATATTTTTGTGCTTATTTATTATAATAAAATAGTTGAAAGAGGTATCGTTATGAAAAATATTGTAATCATTAATAGTTCACCAAGAAAAGATGGAAACAGCGAAATTTTAGCAAAATCTTTTGCTGATGGAGCAAAAGAAGCTGGAAATAATGTTGAATTTATTAACTTAAGAGATAAACGTATCAATTATTGCAGAGGTTGTTATGCTTGTAGACAACTTGGAAAATGTTTCCAAGACGATGATATGAATGATATAGTTAAAAAAATTGTAAAAGCAGATGTTATTTTATTTTCTACACCAGTTTATTTTTATACGATGAATGGTCAAATGAAAGTATTCATCGATAGATGTGTACAAAAATATACGAAAATTCATGCTGATATTTATATTTTTGTTAGTGGTGGAGATACCGAAAAGAGTCATTTGAAACTTGCTGTTGAAAGTATTAGAGGCTTAACAAGAGATTGTTTTGAAGGGTGTGAAGAAAAAGGATGTATTATATCAAGTGGTGTAACCGAAATGGGTGATGTTTCGAATAAAGAGGTTATGACTGAAGCATTCTATATGGGTAAAAACGCTTAATAACTTGAGGAACTTTTATGCCAGATGATTTTAAAGAATTAATTAAATATATTAAAAGTTTAGATGGTTATAAACTTCCAGAATATAAAGATTTGCCTCAAATTCCCTTATATATGGAACAAGTTGTTAGTTATGTAAACGATACTTTAAATAATATTTATAAAAATAATGAAAATGTTATTACGCCTTTTATGGTTAATAACTATGTTAAAGCTAAAATGATTAATGCCCCTAAAAAGAAAAAATATGACACAAATCATGTCGGCTATTTATTAAGCATTGGGTTATTAAAAAATGTTGTTTCAATGAGAGATTTAGCTGGAATTATTGAAATTGATAAAACATTTACTGATAATAAAGAGCAATTATACGATGTATTTAAAGAAATGCATGATGAAGTTTTAAAAAATCAAGCTCATAGAGTTAAAGCTCGACTTGATGCAATTGATAGGGGAAAAAATAAGTATAAAAAGAATAAAGATTTAGAAGACAGACTCAATTTAACCTATGTTGCTTTAAGGCTTTATATTGAATCTGAAACTTCAAAATTAATTGCTGATGCCATTATGAATAAACTTTCAAAAATGGTTTTGCCAAAAGAAGTGTTTAAAGAATCTAAAAAAGAAGTTAAATATCAAAATAAGAAACTAGGTAAAGAAGCTAGTAAAATAGGATCGTCGAGGAAAATAAAATGAAAGTATTAGTTACTGGTGGACTTGGATTTATTGGTTCACATACTGTTGTTCAATTATTAGAAAATGGAATGGAAATCGTTATTGTTGATAATCTTTATAATTCTAAAATTGATGTTCTTGATAGAATTGAAGAAATTACACATATTAAACCTAAGTTTTATAATGAGGATGTTACAAACTTGGATGGTATGGATAAGATTTTTAAAGAAGAAAAATTTGATGCTATAATTCATTTTGCTGGATATAAAGCAGTTGGCGAGTCCTGTGTAAAACCATTAATGTATTATAGAAATAATTTGGATTCTACATTAACTTTACTTGAATTAATGGAAAAATATCATGTAAATAATATGGTTTTTTCTTCTTCTGCAACAATTTATGGTCTTCCTGATAGTGTTCCACTTACTGAAAGTTCACCAAGAAAAGAAGCAACTTCTCCATATGGAGAAACTAAAGTTATGATTGAAAGAATCTTAGAAGATGTTAGTAAAGTTCATAAAGAATTCAACATCGCAATTTTAAGATATTTTAATCCAATAGGAGCTCATAAATCTCATCTTTTGGGTGAAGATCCTAATGGTTTGCCAAATAATTTATTACCATATATTAATAAAGTTGCTGTTGGTTTATTGCCTTTTGTAAATGTGTATGGTGATGATTATGATACAGTTGATGGTACTGGAGTAAGAGATTATATTCATGTTGTTGATTTAGCAAAAGGTCACTTACTTGCTTTAAATAAACTTCAAAAAAATTGTGGATTATTTATTTGTAATTTAGGAACTGGAAAAGGAACATCTGTTCTTGAAATAATTCATGATTTTGAAATTGCTACAGGAGTTAAGATCCCTTATAAAATAGGACCAAGACGTCCAGGAGATATTGCTACAAACTTTGCTTCGACTGATTTAGCTAAAAAAGAGCTAGGATTTACATGTGATTTTACTGTTTTAGATGCGTGTAAAGATGGATATGAATTTCAATTAGCTGAAGAAAAAAGAAGAGCAAAATAACATTTGGAGCGTAGACAAGTGGTAAAGTCATAGGTCTCTGAAACCTACATACGATGGTTCGAATCCATCCGCTCCAGCCAAAAATGTTAACTAATAACTTCAACATGTTTATGTTGAAGTTTTTGTTTGTAAGAAATGTAAAGCAAAATATATAGAAATGAAACAATTTAAAGTATATAATACTTTAAGTATGAATTTATCAAATGTCTTTATAGGTTTAACAGAGAATCATAAATTAGGATTAGCAATCTTAATTATTGTGTTTTTATTTTCCATGGTAGTTTTTGCTATTATTTATGGTGTTTTATTAAGAAAAAAGAATTTGATGACTGAAAAGAAACGCCTCGAGAATTCTAATATTTTTTGTAATTGTATTTTAAATTTAAGAACACAAACTGTTAAAATCATTAAATTAAATAACTTAGATGATATTCAAACAATCCCTTTTTTGGACTTTTTAACTAATTTTTCTGTAAAAGAGCAAAATGATTTGAAATTATGGTTTGAGTCTTTAGTAGTTGAAAAAGATCCTTGTGAGAATAAGAAAGTTTTTTTAGCAACAGAAGTTATTTACTCAACAAATAAGAAAAACATTAAATATGAAAAAACTACTTTGACTGTTAATCAAATTGATAGAGCTGCAAATGTCATATATTTTATAAAAGAGCCTCAAAAATACATTCCTTGTCAAATAAAAAATAAGAAGTTATTAAAAAACAAAAGAAATAACGAGATTTTTTTAAATTATAGTCAAATAAAAACCTTGTTTGAGTCAAACGAATTAAAGAAGGGATCTTGTTATTTTATTAAGCTTATTAGTAAAAATGATACTTTTTGTTCATTTAACGAAAAGTATATTTTTTATAAAATTATGAATAATTTCTTCAAATATTATGAAGAAAGCAACATTTATGTCTTGTTTAATGAAGAAAACCCCTTAGATATTTTAATTTTTGATTCTAAAGGTTATACCGAATATCAATTAGCAAATAGAGTTGCTAATATTTATAACAAAATTCAAAGAATGTGTGACGTTGATGGCTTTTCGAGATTTTTCTCAATAGTTGCAATTTCTACAAAGTGCGAGGATTTGCCACACGAATTTGATAAGTCTTATGGTTTAATTAATAAATATTGTTCAAGTATGATTGAAGAAAAGAAATGTGTTGAATATTTAAATGCTAAATCTAATGATTTTAAAGCATTGCAAGACACATATAGCAACGAAGTTTCCTACATAATTAATAATGGTTTGGTTAATATTTATTTTGACCCTGTTATTAAAATTACTCCAAAAAGAGTAACAATTTTTGGCTATAATTATACTCCTATTTTATCAGGGGATTCTAAATTTGTTGATTTTGAAGAATTTAAAAAATATGCTAATAAATTTGATTATCGTAAAGAATGCTATAGTTTTGTAATTAGAAAAACCATTAGCAATTTTATTAATCAAAAAAATAATGCATCATATAGGTTATTTTCACTAATTGATCTTCAAGACGTTCCTTATGCAAATAGGTTATTTCCTCATATAAGCGATTTAAAAGATTGTAACTTAATTCTTACATTTAAAAATAATGAATTTATTGATAACGAAAACGATGAGGAGTATATTCACGTTATTAAAAATGCTCAAACAAAAGGATATGATTGTGCTCTTTATAGAAATATTAATGACTATGATCTAAAAGAATCAACATATAAATTATTTAATTATTTCTTGTTTAATCTAGAAAACTATAAAGAATTAAAATCTAACAGTAGAGAATTTGTTAAAGTTCATTGTTTATTAGAAAAATTTGTTAAATTTAATAAACCAATTATATGTGTAAATGTTTATAATTGGGCAGTGATGGAACTTTTAATAAAATGTGGAATCACTTATTTTTCAAGCCCGAATGTGTTCTCATCATCGACGCTTTTATCGCCGTTAGATAAAAAAACATTAAGAAAATTTAATAGTATTGTAAAGGAGTAAAAAAATGGATATTAAAAATAAATCAATTACATCAAGAGATGAAGATTTCGCTCAATGGTATACCGATGTTTGTAAAAAAGCTGAATTAATGGATTATTCAGAGGTCAAAGGTTTTATTATATATAGACCTTATGGATATGCTATTTGGGAACAAATTCAAAATTATTTAAATAAAGAATTTAAAAAGACAGGTCATGAGAATGTTTATCTTCCTTTAGTTATCAATGAATCTTTATTTCAAAAAGAAAAAGATCATATTTCAGGATTTGCTCCTGAATGTTTGGTGGCTACTATTGGTGGAACTGAAAAATTAGAAGATAGATTAATTATTAGACCTACAAGTGAATGTTTATTCACAGAACATTATAAACACATTATTTCAAGTTATAGAGATTTACCAAAACTTTATAATCAATGGTGTTCGGTTGTTAGATGGGAAAAAACAACTAGACCATTTTTAAGAGGAAGTGAATTTTTATGGCAAGAAGGACATACAATGCATGCAAGTGAAGAAGAAGCTAGACATGAAGCTATTCAAATGCTTGATATTTATGACAAAATGGGAAGAGACCTTTTAGCAATACCATTTGTCAAAGGTAGAAAAACTGAAAAAGAAAAGTTTGCCGGAGCTAGAGAAACATATTCTATCGAAGCTTTAATGCATGATGGAAAGGCACTTCAATCTGGAACTACACATTATTTTGGTCAAGATTTTGCTAAAGCATTTGGTGTCCAATATTTAGATAAAGATGGAAAAATTAAAACTCCTCACCAAACAAGTTGGGGAGTTTCAACAAGATTAATTGGATCAATCATTATGGTTCATGGAGATGATAATGGACTTGTATTACCTCCTTTTGTTGCTCCAATCCAAACAGTTATTATTCCAATTCAAATGCAAAAAGAAGGCGTTTTAGAAAAAGCAAGAGAATTAAAAAATCTTTTAGAAAGTAATGATATTCGAGTTAAATTAGATGAAAGCGATAAAACTCCAGGGTGGAAATTTTCTGAATATGAAATGAAAGGTGTACCTTTAAGAATTGAAGTTGGACCAAGAGATTTACAAAATGGTGTAGTAACTATTTGCAAACGTAATGATGGAAAGAAAGAGACATTAAAGTTTGATGATGTTCTTTCTGAAGTGAAACGTTTATTAAAAGTAATTCATGAAGAGATGTATCAAGCGGCAGTTTTAAATTTGAGTAAAAATATTAAAGAAGCACATAATTTGGCCGAATTAGAAGCTATAGTTTCAAAAGGCGGTTATGCAAAAGTCATGTGGTGTGGAGAAAGAGCTTGTGAAGATAAAGTTAAAGAAATGTTTAATGCAACTTCTAGATGCATGCCATTTGCTCAAGTAAAAATTGATGATAAATGTGCTATTTGTGGAAAGGAAGCTAAATATTTAGTGTTGTTTGCTAAGGCTTATTAAATATGGGAACAACTGAATTAATATTAGTTATAATTTTTAGTATTATAGGTTGCTTAGGCTTGCTACTTTTAATATTTACAATTGTGATATCTTATGTCTTTTTTAAAATAGGATTTAAAAGGAAAAACGTAAATGAATATACTTCAATTATTTACGACGCTCCAAAAGAAATTTATCATTGGTTTGAAAGATGTTCTTCTTTAGATGTAACTATTAATACATTTGATGGTATAAAATTAACAGCAAAATATGTAAAAAATCCTAATTCCAATCACTTATATTTTTTAACAATTCATGGGTACCATGGAATGTTTATTTCTCGTATGCCGATTGCAAAAGCTGTTTTTGACAAATATAATGCAAATGTTATAGCAATTAATCAAAGAGGACATTACACAAGCGAAGGAAAATATAATTCTTTAGGATATTTAGAAAGTAAAGATTTACAATATTGGATTAATTACATTATTGAAAATGATAAAGATGCTCGAATTATTCTTGATGGAGTTTCAATGGGTGCTACAACTATTATGTATCGATTAAATGAAATTTCATCAACTCATGTTCTTGGTGCAATCTGTGATTGTGGATTTTATTCTTTTTATGATGAAATTCTAAAAGATTATAAAAAATTTAATAATGTACTATTCCCATTTTCAAAAGCCTTTTTAAAAATATTTTATAAAATAAGATATAAAGTTGATTTAGGAAGCTTAAATTGCTTTAAAGGGTTAAGTGAATCGCAAATTCCAATATTATTAATACATGCTAAAGATGATCCTGTTGTTCCATATAGCGACCACGAAAAAGAATGTGAAGTATTTAATAAAAATACAAAAATTAACATTTTACGTTTTGAAGATGGCGGACACGCTCGAACCTTTTATCGTCATAATGATGAATATGTAGCTTCATTAACAAAATTTATTAATGAAATTATAAAATAATGGAGAAAAACTATGAAATTTAAAAACACTTTATTATTAATTTTACCTTTATTGTTGCTTAATGTTTCAAGTTGTAATAATAATTCAATTGATGAAGACGTTTTGACTGCCAAAAAATTGGTTGTTCAAGCGGATGATGTTATAAGTTATATTCCTTTAAATAGTGAATATTTACCAGGAGAAAGTGTTACTTTCCAAATTACAAGTTCAAAATTATCAACACAAGAATTTAAAGTGTATCTTAATGATGAAGAATTAGTAGGATTAACTGATACTACCTATATTTTTACAATGCCATCAAAAGATTCTATTTTAAAAGCAGAATTAAGAAATATAACGAAGAAAGTTGAAATTATTGAAACTGGATTTTTTGTTGTAGATTTAAAAGATAATAAGAATGTTTATGATGTTAATACTGATGTATTTTTTAATGTCTCTGTCGCTTTAAATTATACTGATGATATTTCATTAAAGGGTGTAGAAGTTTATTATTTAGTTGATAATGAGATAAATAATGTTGAGCTTTCTATAAGTAGCGCAAGAGATTATAAATATAGTTTTGTTATGCCAAAATATGATGTATTTATCAAACCAATTTATGAAAATATACCTAAATATACTGTATCTTTAAAAGAAACCAGCAATATTAAAATTAATTTAAGTGAAAATAAAACAAGTTATAAAGAGTTTGATAAAGTTGTCTTTACATTAGATATTAGAAATGGTGCTATTTTAAAAAATGTTATTGTAAAAGACGAAGATGGTTCAACATTACCTCTCTTATTTGAGAATAATGAATATTCCTTCTTCATAGGAAATAAAAATGTAACAATTGAAGTTTTTGAAAGATCAAATATTCTTTATACAGTTTCTTCAATAATTAAGCCAAAGTATGGAAAAGCTACATTTATTGATAATAAAAATGAATTTTATGAAGGTGATGTTGTTTCGTTTAAAATAACGCCTAATGAAGGTTATATAGTTTCTAGTTGTTCTTTATATAATCTTAGTTTAGAAAGTGTTGCTACAACTGTTAAATATAATAAAGAAACAGACATTTATTCATTTACAATGGTTGATGAAGACCTTTATATTGATGCGTTATTTAACTCAATATATAAAATTACTATACAAGGTCCTTCCTCTTTAACTTTAAGTTATTTACATGAAAAAGAGTATTATGTTGGAGGAGAAACGGTTGAATTTAAAGTTTCAAGTAACGATTTAACCATAGCGCTAGATTCATTAACAATTACCTATAATAATGGAAACAGCAATTTAAATATAGAATATGAAGTAACAAATGATGTATACTCTTTCTTAATGCCTTCTTATAATGTAACGATTACATTAAAGGAAAGGGTAGTTAGTGGTCCTTCAAGTAATCCATTTAATGATGTAAGTAAGTTTCAAGCAACAATTACTGAAACGTATTACGATGAATGGGACGATTATTATACAACTACGTTAACTTATAGATTAACATTTGACTTTAATGGGGATGGCACATTTAATTATACGGCTTACTATGTAGAAGGAAAGGAAACAAAGAAAGTGTTTGATCATTATTCATTTACATTTGATGAAGAAACATTGAATTTAAATATGGCTATGGGATTCTCTCAAGATGTTAAAAAAGATTATTTCAAAGCGATAAAAGATAGTGATGGAAATATAAGTAGTTTTAAAGCATTAATCGATATTGATCCACACAATGGTTTATATACGATAAAAGCTAATACAATTTTTAAAAAAATTTAAGGAGAAATATATATGAAAAAGAAACTATTGTTAACACTTGCAGTTAGTTCGTTGATTTTTGGCTCAATTGGGCTTGTTACAGCTTGTGAACCAGCAAATGGTGAAGTTGAAGGAAATAAAAATTATGAAGGAGAAGGAGAACCTGATCCAACATTAGGAAAAAATGGTGATACTTATTTAGATACTTTAACTAATACAACTTATATTAAGGTAAATGGTAATTGGGAAATTAAATCGAACTCTAATCATTATGAAGGAAGCGGTATTCCAAATAATGCATTTGGAGAAGAAGGAGATACATTTACTGATACCTCAACCGGTGATAAATATGTAAAGCAAGGAGATAAGTGGGTTTTAACTGAAGAAGGAAATTTAATTCAAAAGCATACTGTAACTTTTGATTTGAATGGAGGAAAACTTAATGGTGCTTCTTTTATTGATCCTGTAGTTGTTAAACATGGTGAGTGGGTTGATGAACCAATTGGAACAATTATTAAGAAAAACGCTAAATTTGTTGGTTGGTATGATGGTGAATTTAAGTGGAATTTCCATTCACCAGTTAATGGAGATTTATATCTTGTTGCTAAATATGAATCAACAGTTGAAGAATCAAAAGTTTCATTTACGGTCGATCCAAATAATGGTGAAGCCGAATATACATGGAGCGGAATAATTGGTGATTATCCAAAATTACCTGTTCCAAGCAAAGACGGGTATGAGTTTGTTGGTTGGTATATAGAGTCAACAGATGAAAAATGGATTGGAATTGCTAATGAAGATGTAAATGGCCAAACTCTTGTTGCTAAATTTATTAAAGCTAATTTTAATTTTAAATTTGAATTAAAAACAGATACAAATACTATTAAAATTACTGGAATTAATAACGTTGATTCTGTAAGTGCTGTAATTCCAGATTCTTTTGATGGGTACGTAATTGATGAAATTGCAGAAAATGCTTTTGGTAATAGAATTTCACTTGAAAGTGTTTCATTTGGACCTAATATTAAGATTTGTAGTCCTAAAGCTTTCTTAGGATGTAGAGCGTTAAAAACAATTGAAGTAACAGGCGGAAGTATTTACTATAAATCTGTTGATGGAGTTTTATATAATGCTCAAGAAACTGAGCTTGTATTTGTTCCTCAAAAAGCAAGTCCAGACTCAGAATTTAATGTTCCTTCAACCGTTACTAAAATTGGTGATTATGCTTTTTATGGACAAGATTTAGAAGGAATTAGTGGTGTAAAACTTCCAGAAGGTTTAGTTGAAATTGGAATTAAGGCTTTCTATAATTGCAAAAATGTAAGCCAATGGAATTTCCCATCAACTGTTAAAAAGGTTGGGGATTATGCTTTCTGTAAATATGATAGTGCTATTCAAGAAGTATTTAACTTAAATAATGGATTAGAGTTTATTGGTGATGCTGCTTTTGCTGGTGTATATATAAAAGGTGAATTCAAATTACCATCTACTGTTAAACACATTGGTGCTAGAGCATTTGCTAATGACACAGCAATTACAAAATTTACTTTCCCAAGAGATTTGGAAACATTAGGGGAAAATCCATTAAGTAATTGTACTGGCGTTCTTGAAATAGATATTGAGAGTGGAAATACAAATTTTGCAATTTATGATGGGATTTTATATTCTGCAAATTACAAAACATTAATACTTTGCCCAAGCGGTAGAGTAGAACCAGTAAATGTAAAAGCTGGAACAGAATTAATTGGACCTTTTGCTTTCTATGAAGTTGATCAATTAGGAGAAATTACATTCCCTGATACAGTTAAAGAATTTGGGGAATCTGCATTTGAAGATTGCTATCATATTTCTACATTTACAATTCCTGATTCAGTAACAAAGATTGGAGAGGCATGTTTTGATGATTGTACTGATTTAAGAGAAATTAATTTTGGAACAGGAGTTACCTCTCTTCCAAAATATGCATTTTGGGGTTGTACATCATTAAATGAATTAGTAATTCCTTCAAATATTAAAAATATAGGCGATTTTGCTTTTGCTTATTGCACAAATTTATCAAAATTGACACTTTCAGAGGGTTTAGAATCAATTGGAACATGTGCTTTTATGTACAATTGGCTTGATGAATATGTTCAAGATCCAGGAAGCAAAATAAAAACATTAAAATTACCAGATTCATTGACATATTTATCTGATGATGCTTTTAGTGGACATAGTGGAATAATTAGCATTCAAGTTGGAGCAAATCTTCCTTCATTCCCTGCAGAGCAATTTAATAACTGCGATATTAAAACAGTTACTGTTAAGAATTCAAATTATCTCCAAAATGTTGATGGATTAGTACTTTCTAAAGATGGAAGTAAATTATATTTCGCTTCAACTTTGGTTTATGGTAATGTTGAGATTCCTAGTGGAGTTACAGAAATTGGAGAATATGCTTTTTATAAGAGCTCAACTTTAAAAAATAAATTAAATGAAGATGGATTTGGAATTACTTCAATTAAGATTCCTTCAACTGTTGTAACAATTGATGAAGGAGCTTTTACATATGCTAATGTTGGTAGTGTAGCTTTTGGTTCCTCATTAAGAACAATTAAAAATCATGCTTTCTATAGTGCTGAGTTAAATGGAATTACATTCGCTAATGGTGTAGAAGTAATTGAAGAAGGCGCATTCACATACTGTCATAATATCAAAAATATTATTTTGCCTTCTAGCTTAAAGGTAATTGGAGAAGATGCTTTTGCTTTGACTGACGTAACTTCTTTAAAGTTAAATGAAGGTTTGGAATCAATAGGTAATGAAGCATTTAGAAATACGAATATTTCTGGAGTTGTTAAATTACCAACAACTTTAAAAGAATTGGGAAGCGATGTTTTTTGGCCAGGAATGACAAAGACAAATTATGTGGAAGACTTTGACTTAACTGGAAATCCATTTTTAGTTTCTGAAAATGGACTTGTAATGGATAAAGATAAGACCAAAGTCATTACATATGCTAGTGGATACAAGGTTGATGGTACAAATTATCAAACTTCGATTAGAGTTCCTGAAACAGTTAAAACAATTGGTGTTTCAGCTTTATCTTATGCTCCTTATTTAACTGAAATTATTTTACCAAGTGGATTAACAAGAATTGAGGATCAAGCTTTTGAAAGCACAGGCAATTTAAAAGAACTTGTAATTCCAATGTCAGTTCAATTTGTTGGATATAGAGCATTTAATGGTTGGAAGATTGGATCTAGACTTACATTTGAATGTAGTGCAACATATGCTGCTATGCATTTTGATCCAGAATACCTTAATGGTGTATCTTCAAAAACCACAGTTGTTACATATAATGGGTAAATTAAAATGAAAAATAATAAGATTTGTATTCTTCTTATGGGCGCATTCCTTATGGGATGTACGCCTGTAAGTAAGGATTATTATGAAATAAATTATTTAAATAACTATGAAAATGGCGGTTATTTTAAAAATTCAGTAGTAAGTAAGGATGGTTTAATCAAGAGACCTTCAAATCCAAAAAGAGAAGGATATCTTTTTCAAGGTTGGTCAACAAGCAAAGATGAATTTATTGAATTTACGCAATTTGATGAAAAACCAACAAAAGACTTAACATTATATGCTTCATGGGTTGAAGATAATGAATCATTAAATGATTTATTTAAGGCTAAATTATTTAAAAAATATGTTTCATGGGTTGAATTACCAACTGTTAAGGCAATAAGAAATAGTCAAATTATTATCCAATATTATAGTCCTGTTGAACATGTAGTTTCACTTGAAGGGAAAGATGTATTTGAAAGATATAATGATTACACAACATGCGATACTTATGTAACAGAAGAAGATGAATCTGAAAGAAAAACTGCTTCTACAAAATATTATTATGATAATAAATATTTTTATAAAGATTATCGTAATTTTGAAGATTCACAAGAGAATAAAGTAACAACATCACCTTTTGCTGATTCTCAGGTTGAAGATTTCTTAAATATTGGGTTTTATAACTTAAATTTAAGAGATTTTGATAAGGTGATCAAAGGATTAGAGGATGGTAAAACTGAAGATGACCTCTTCTATTACGATATTAAAGAAATTTCTTTAGCAGATTTCAATTCAAAAGCAGAATATTTTGAATTTTCATTTATGTATCGACAAGATGTATATAATGAAGAGCAAGGAATGACGCTTCACAATATTTATGGATATGATGGAAGTATTCATTTTAAAAATAACTCTATTTGGAAATCAAAAGTTATCCGTTACAACGCAGTTGGTGTTAATGGCGAAATAATGATGGAAGAAATGGACACCGATACTATTGTTTATGAAACTGGTGATCTTTCTAGGTAAAAATATATGAGAAAGAATATTGTTTTTGGTTTTTCTTTATTAAGTTTATGTTTAATTTCGGGTTGCTCTGATACAATCAAAGAACCTCCAGTTGTTGAACAAGAAAAATGTTTGTTTTCTTATATAAATGAGAAAAAAGATAGTGATGATTATGTTTTAACTATTACGGGTGAAGGACACTCACCTATGTCTTCAACAACTTATAATAGAAGAATTTCGTATTCAAAAAATGCTATTAAATTTGAAGAAATTTATAGTTCTTATTCGGTTGTTAGTGGCTATATTAATAAAAACGATGCTGTTTATACTTTCAAACAAAAAGATGGGAAATATAAATTAGATAATATAATTGAACAATCTTCTGATTATCATAGTCTTGTTTATTCTTTAAGCAATTTAAAGTTAGATACATATTTAGAATATGAAAATAATAACTATAATTTCGAATTAGGTGTCGATGCAAGTGGTAATCCAATTAAATTTGTTGATTATTACAATGTTTTTGTTTTAGCCAATATGCTAAAAATTGGTACACAAATAGACTATGTTGCAGGTGCTAAGTTATCGTTTAATAAAGATACTGAAAAATTAACATTAGAATTGATAAGCTATTTAGAAAATTCTTATGGTAATGATTATTTAAACACCTATAGAGTTGACATTGCTTTTACTAATAATACGGATGATGTAATTTCTTCTTTAGATAATTCGACTTTATCGAAGGAACCATTGAATGAAAAATTTTCTATAATTAAAGAATTATGTGAACTTGGATATGGTATTAAAAATTATTCAATGAATGGTAGTGATGGTAATGGAAACACTATGAAAATTTATGGTGATATATACATTAATGACGATTATTGTGTATTCGATTACTCAAAGGAAGCATACCAAGCCATTCAAGGTTATATTAATTATGAAAATGCAGTTTATTCTATTCAACCTAATGGAACAAGTGTTTCAATTCAAAAAGTGATTAGTAAAAAAGATATAATGGATTTTAATAAACAAAATAATTCATCTTACACATCAATTGATTTCATGAGAATATTATTTAATCAAACATTTGATATTATTCCAATTGAAAACACTTCACTTTATCAAAATGAAAAATATGTTGAATATAATGCTAATTTAGATTTATTTTACTCTGAGGATTTTTTTGATCTTCTAGGATTTAGTGCAAATGTTGATGAAAGTATGTATACATCGATGTTGAATCCTTCAATTAGACCTCTTTCTTATACTCTTTCTTATAAAGAATATGGTGATGCATCTACTAAAAATGACGATTTAATTAATGTTGGATATATTGCTTACAAAGGTAATAAAGAGGGCAACGGAATTGCATATGAAGGAAATTATAGAATGTATTCATATTCAAATTTTGGTTGTAGAAACGACTTAATGGAATTTGCCCTAGAATATACTTTACCAAATATGTAATAGCGCCTTAAAAAAGGCGCTTTTTATATTATTTTTCGTTTACTGTTTCTTTAATTACACTAGCAAGAGATGTTACATTAGCAAGATTTGAAGGAACTATTAACTTAGTTGATTTTCCATCGGCTACTTTTTCTAACGTCTCATATGATTTTAAAGTCAAGACTTTATCATCTATTTGAGCCTCTTTTAATAATTGAAGACCTTTGCTTTCAGCTTGTCTAATTAACATTTCACCTTCAGCTTGAGCTTTTTTAATTTTGAGAATTGATTCAGCCTCAGCTTCAGCAGCTTTAATTTTTGATTGTTTATCAGCTTCCGCATTAAGAATGATTGATTCTTTTCTTCCTTCAGCAATAAGAATTTGAGAATTTTTTTCACCTTCTGCAAGAAGAATTTTTTCTCTTTTTTCTCTTTCAGCTCTCATTTGTCTTTCCATTGCATCGCGGATATCTTTTGGAGGAAGAATATTTTTAACTTCAACACGATTCACTTTAATTCCCCAAGGATCTGTTGCTTCATCAAGAATGGATCTCATTTTAGAATTTATAATATCTCTTGATGTTAAAGTATCATCTAAATCAAGTTCTCCAATTATGTTTCTTAAAGTGGTACTAGAAAGATTTTCTAATGCTGTTACTGGGTCTTCGACACCATATGTAAATAATTTTGGATCGGTAACTTGGAAAAAGACAATTGTATCAATTTGCATTGTGACATTATCCTTTGTAATAACTGGTTGAGGTGGGAAATCTCTAATTTGTTCTTTCATAGATACAACTTTAGCAACTCTATCGAAGAAAGGAATGAGATAATGAATTCCTACACCCCATGTAGTTTTATATGCTCCTAATCTTTCAATAATATATTTATTAGTTTGTTTAACAATTCTAACTCCACTAGCAAATATAACAATTAAAACAAATCCTAAGACAGAGAAAACGACTGTAACAACAATTTCTGGTGTTGACATAAACTAACCCTCCTTTTTTATTTCTTTAACAATTAATTTGTTACCATTAACGTTTTTAACAATGACATGACTTCCTTTTGAAATTGGAACATTGTCTAAACTTAAGGCATTCCATAATACTCCATGGATCTTAACTGTTCCTAAATCGACATCATTAATTTCTGATTCGACAATACCTTTTTTTCCAATAATTTCATCAATATTAGAATTTAGTGTGTTTTTATTTAGTATTTTTTTAATTATTGGTCTAAGGCATAATAGTAAAGTTAAAGATATAACTATAAATACGATTATTGGAATATAGAATGGAACGTTAGGTATTGCAGAAAGAATTAATGCAATAATGCTTCCAGCACTAAACCAAATAGATACGAGTTCAGTTGTGCAAGCTTCGATAATAACACTTACTACAAAGATAACCAGCCAAACCACAATAAGAGAAATGTATAGTTCCACTTTTAGACCTCCTTATTTAAATCTATTAGTAGAAGATTATCACCTTCTATATATTTTGTTTTAAATTTACGTGGTGTAGAATTGAATTCAAGTTCGAATTTTTGTTCAATCATTTTTATTAAATCAGAATTTGATATACGTGCATATGTTGGTCCATATGTTAAATTAAGTAACAAGTTTTTATCAACAAAATCGATATCATTTATATTAATTGGTTTTATTATTACGTATCTATCTTCAAGTGAAATTCCCACTTGAACATATTCAGCGTTATCTAAATTTATTGCACCGACTTTATTAATTGTAATATTTGTACTATAAATACTTGCAATGCCATCTTTTAATGCTTTATTAAACCATTGAATTTCCATTTTATTTCCCCTTTCTATGTTTATATTATCAATAAATTATTAATAATTCAATAAAATTCTAAAAAATACAAAAAAATATTAATAAGAAGTTATCATTAATTTTATTCTTATTTTAAAAATAATAATAATAAAGTATTAAAATTATATTAAAAAAATATATTAAAACGATAGATTGTTATGTTATAATTTCTTACGTATGAGTATAAATATTAGTTCAAAAAATATTCTTGTATGTCAAGAAGATAAATCAAAATTAACTGAAATTAGAAATGCGTTAAAAACACTTGGTTGCAATATTATTTCTTGCAATACGTGTCGAGAAGCAATGGACATTTGCATTAAATCCTTGATAGATTTATTAATTCTTGATTTAAATTTACCTGATGGAAATGGAATGAGTGTAATTGATTTTATTAGATCATTTAATAATAAATTACCAATAATTGTTGTTACAAGTAGGAATAATATTGAATCTAAAGTTATGGCATTTGAGGCTGGAGCAAATGATTATCTTACAAAGCCTTTTAATATGCTTGAATTATTAGCAAGAGTAAAAAACCAATTCAGATATTTAGCAGTAGAAGATAAACACGTTTTAACTAATGGACCATTAGTTATTGATTATGATGCCAAAACAGTTTTTGTTAATGGAGTAGAAGTTCATTTTACAAATTTTGAGTATAAGATTGTAGTTTTATTAGCACAAAACATTGATAAAACATTAAGTCATGATTATATTATCGGTCATATCTGGGGTGAAAATGGTCAAGATCCAAATGGATTAAGAGTTTTTATGGCAGGTATTAGAAAGAAAATTAATAAAGATCCAAGAAGTAGTAAAATTTTAAGAACTGATGTTGGCTTAGGATACAGAATGAATTCTGTTGATTAATATGCATAAATTTATAGCAAAAGTAATTGTTTTGCTAAGTATTTTAGCAAATTTTGTTTTATTTATTGTAACTGTTGTTTCATTAATTTTTGTTGCTTTATCAACAAATGCAATTCAAGAATTTACATATGCAATAAATAATCCTATAACTTGGGCAGGAACTATATTTTCACTTACGACTGTTGTTTATACTTTAGTCATTTCAATTGTCGCTTTAGTTGATTTAATTAAAGGTAAGGATATGAGGAATGTATCATATAATTATTGTGCTTTGCTTCCTATAATGATAACTGCAGGAATTACTGTTTTTGTTTTTGGTACATTAAAAGATGTATATTTTGATTTCTATTGTGGTATATATATCGCAACAGTCATTTTAAATTTATTATTATTTGCACTTAGTTTATTAATTAATAAAAAGAGATTATAAGAATTATTTATTAGTTTTTTTGTTGCGAACATATTTTTAATTTGGTAAAATTAATTCAGTAAAAAATTACTGAATAGGAAATTTATGGAAAAGAAAGTCGAATTAACAAAAAATCAATTAGCTAGATTGCCTCAATATTTAGCCTTTTTTAAAAAGTGCGTAGACACAGGTTTAAAGTATATTAATGCTAGCATTATTTCTACAGCACTTAGTTTAAGTGAAGAACAAGTTCGTAAAGATATTCAAGTAATTTCATCAGTTAGTGGAGTTCCAAATAGAGGAAGAGAAATTAAAAAATTAATTGCAGATATTGAAAGAGTGCTTGGTTTTAATAACACAAACAATGCTGTTATAGTTGGTTGTGGTCATTTAGGACTTGCACTACTAAAATATGATGGATTTAATGATTATGGAATTGAAATTGTTGGTGGATTTGATAATGATCCTAATGTAATTGGAAAAGAATTTGGAAACAAAAAAATATATGATATCCACCGAATGCTAGGGAAAATTAAAGAATTAAATGCTCTAATTGGAATTGTTACAGTACCAAGCGAAGTCGCTCAAAAAATTACTGATAATTTGATTAGTTGTGGAGTCGAGGCGATATGGAATTTTTCAGGAATCAAATTAAAAGTACCAAGTAATATTATTGTTTCTGATGTAAATATGGCTATTTCTTTATCTGAATTAAGCCATAAATTATATATGCAAAAAATAAAGGAGAATAACAATGGAAAATGAAATTTACCCAAAAGAAGTACAAGAAGAAATTAATTCATTAGTAGATAATGGATTAAAATGTTTACATGAATTTAGACTTCTTAATCAAGAACAAGTAGATTATATTGTCGCAAAAGTAAGTTGTGCTGTTTTGGACCATCACGAATATTTAGCTCGTATTGCAAAAGAAGAGACAGGTAGAGGAGTTTTTGAAGATAAATGTACTAAAAACTTATTTGCTTGTGAATACGTTGTTAATAATATGAGGCATTTAAAAACATGTGGTATTATTAAAGATGACCCAATTAGTGGGATAACTGAAGTTGCAGATCCATTAGGTGTAATTTGTGGTGTAACTCCGGTTACAAATCCTACCTCAACTGTTATTTTTAAATCATTAATTGCTTTAAAAACTAGAAATCCAATTATTTTCGGATTCCATCCAAATGCTCAAAAATGTTGTGTTGAAACAGCGAAAATTATTGAAGATGCAGCAATTAAAGCTGGAGCTCCAAAAAACTGTGTTCAATATATATCTAACCCATCTTTAGATGCTACAAAATGTTTAATGCATCATAAAGATGTAGCTACAATTCTTGCAACAGGTGGAAATGCAATGGTTAAAGAAGCATATAGTTGTGGAAAACCTGCTTTAGGAGTTGGTGCTGGAAATGTTCCTGCATATGTTGAAAAAAGTGCCAATGTATCTCAAGCTGCAAATGATATTTTAATGTCAAAAGCTTTTGATAATGGAATGGTTTGTGCTAGTGAGCAAGCGGCTATTGTTGATAGTGAAATTTATGATGAATTCAAGAATGATTTAAAGAAATATGGGGCCTATTTCTGTAATGAAAAAGAAAAAGAGATGCTTGAAAAATATATGTTTAGGCCAAATAAAGATGGTAAAGGAACATCTCTTTTTGCAGGTGTAGTTGGACATCCAGCATATGAAATTGCTAAAAATGCTGGGTTTGAGGTACCACTTAAAACTCCTATTTTAGTTGTAGAATGTTCCCATTGTGGAATGGATGAAACTTTAACAAGAGAAAAATTATCTCCAGTTCTTGCTCTTGTAAAAGTGGCTGATTATAAAGAAGGTTTTGAACAAGCTGAAATAATGGTAGAAAGTGGTGGATTAGGGCACAGCGCTTGTATTCATACGAAAAATAAAGTATTAGCCGATGAATTTGGAGTTAGATTAAAAGCTTGTAGAATTATATGGAATTCTCCAACTTCATTTGGTGGAATTGGTAATATTTACAATTCATTTATTCCTTCAATGACACTTGGATGTGGAAGTTATGGACATAACTCTGTAAGTGGAAATGTTGGAGCAGTTAATTTGATTAATATTAAAAGAATTGGAAAAAGGAGAAATAATATGCAATGGTTTAAACTTCCTAGCAAAATTTATTTTGAAAGAAATAGTATTCAATATTTAATTGATTGCAAAGATATTTCAAAAGTATTTATTGTAACAGATAAATCCATGGTTGAACTTGGATTTATGAATAAAATCGTTGATCAATTAAAATCTAGAAGAAATGAAGTTACCATTCAATTATTTACTGATGTTGAACCAGATCCAGATATTTCAACAGTTAAAAAAGGTGCTTCCTTAATGGAAAGCTTTAAACCTGATACTATTATTGCTTTAGGTGGAGGAAGTGTTATGGATGCTGCAAAAGGTATGTGGCTATTCTATGAACATCCTGAAGTTAATTTTGATGACTTAAAGCAAAAGTTTATGGATATAAGAAAGAGAGCTTTCAAGTTCCCTCAACTTGGAAAGAAAACGAAGTTAATTTGTATTCCTACAACTAGCGGAACTGGTAGTGAAGTAACTCCATTTGCTGTAATTAGCGATAGAGAACATCAAAAGAAATATCCTTTAACTGATTATTCTTTAACTCCAACAATTGCAATTATAGATCCAGAATTTACAACTAATTTACCAGCTAGTGTTACCGCTGACACTGGATTAGATGTTTTATGTCATGCTGTTGAAGCTTACGTATCAATGCTTGCAAGTGATTATACCGATGGATTGGCAATTCATGCTGTTGAGCTTGTATTTGAGAACTTAGAATTAACCGTAAAAGATGGTAAGAATGAATTAGATGCAAGAGAAAAAATGCATAATGCTGCAACTATTGCAGGTATGGCATTTGCTAATGCTTTCTTAGGAATGTGCCATTCGATGGCTCATAAAGTAGGCGGATATTATCATATTCCACACGGAAGGATTATTGGAATTTTGCTACCATATGTAATTAGGTATAATGGTCAAGTTCCTCAAAAACTCGCTACATGGCCAAAATATAATGTCTATGATGCTGATAAACGTTATACAAAATTAGCTAGATTAATCGGTTTAAATCCAAAGAATGATAAAGAAGGGGTTGAAATGTTTGCTAAAGCTTGTTATGACCTTTCAGTTAAAATTGGAGTTAAGCCTTCATTTAAAGAACAAGGTGTTGATGAAGCTGATTTTATGAAAAATGTTGAAGAAATTGCATATTCTGCATTTGAAGATCAATGTACACCTGCTAATCCTCGTATTCCACTTGTTGAAGATATGATAAGTATATTAAAAGATGCTTATTATGGAAATTTCAATAAGTAAATAATATTTATAAGTTAAAAATGGTGCTAATATAAAGCACCATTTTTATTAAAAACTATATGATTTACGATATATTTTATATATCTAAGACTTTTTTATTTCTAACTATAAAATAAATACCAAGCCCAAGAAGGACAACTGCTGCAACCAAAACCATTGCAATAATAAAGTTCATATAAGCGAATGCTGAAGAGTTAACAGCATCATAAATTGCTACAGTAATTGAGCTTGCAAAAATTAAAGTTCCATAAACTATTGAAGAAATGAAGAAGACATATCCAATAATTTTATTTTTAATAAATAAAAAGACAAATCCAGTCAAAATCATTAGTAAAAAGGATAGTTTTGCAATAATTGCAAAGATTCCAGTAACAGTAGGTTCAATAAAATTAATACCATATCCTCCAAATAATATAAGTATTAATACAGAAGGGGCAAATGCTCTTATTGTTAAACTATAGTTTTTAACCCCAAATAAAAATATAAAATAAAAAGCAATAATAACTAAAGCAATAAATAATCCAATAAGGAATTCAAAAATATTGCTTGAAGGACTAGGAATTCCTCCATCGATAATAAACTTAATTAATAACAGTAATCCACCTATAAATAAAAATAAGATAGATAAGTTAATTTTTTTCTTTTCTTTAGCCATAATAGCCTCCTTTCTTACAATAATTTTAATTATTTAGAGTTTTAAAAACAATAACTTCAATATGAATTAATCAATGAAATTTAAATATATTAAATATATAATATTTAAAGAAGGAGACAGTATATGCCAAAGTTTGATACAAGAGTCCAAGAATTAAGATATAGAGTTTTAAAAGAGATAGCAAAACATATATATAATGACGATTTAAATCAATATTTTTATGATATACCTAAAGCAATTGTTCCTGGACCAAAACCTTCAATGCGCTGCTGTATATACAAAGAAAGAGCAATTGTTGAAGAAAGGATCAAAGTTGTTTTAAATGCTAGTACAAACAATAAAGATAATGTAATAAAAGTTATTGATATTGCCTGTGATGAATGCCCATTAGGTGGATATAGTGTTACTGATGCTTGTAGAGGTTGTATTGCTCATAGATGTAGCGAAGCTTGCCCTAAAAAAGCGATAAATTTTACAAATAATTTAACTGCTACAATTAATAAAGATTTATGTATTAATTGTGGCCTATGTGCAAAGGCTTGTCCATATAGCGCTATCGAAAATAGGATTAGACCTTGCGAAAGAATATGCAAAAATAAATGTATTAGTCCAGATCCTATAACAAATGCTGCAAAAATTAATGATGAAAAGTGCATTCATTGTGGAAGTTGTGTTTATATGTGTCCTTTTGGAGCAATTGTTGATGAATCTTATATTGTTGATGTTATTGGAATATTAAAATCAAATGTTAAAAAAGTAGCGGTAGTTGCACCTTCAATTGGTGGAAACTTTACTGAATTTGGTGTTAAAAAAGTGATCGCTGCTTTAAAAGAGTTAGGATTTGATATGGTTATTGAAGCTGCACTTGGAGCAGATATAGTTGCTAAAAATGAGAGTATGGAATTAGCAGAAAGTGGAAAATTAACTTCTTCATGTTGCCCAGCTTTTACTTCATATATTGAAAAGAATTATCCAACTTTAAAAGAACATATTTCTAACAGTCTATCTCCAATGGCTACTATTTCTAGAGAAATTAAAGAAAAAGATCCAACATCTAAAATAATATTTATTGGTCCATGTACTGCTAAAAAATTTGAAATTAAAGATGATAAAGTAAAAAAATATGTCGATAGTTGCTTGACTTTTGAGGAAGTGCAAGCTTTATTTGATGCAAAAGAAATTGATATAGCTTCTTTAAAAGAAGAAGAATATGATTTAAGTGGATCTTATTATGGAAGAGGATTTGCAAAATGTGGTGGTTTAACTAATGCTGTTAAACAATCTTTAGAAGAAGAAAATATTTCTTTTGATGTTCATGGAGTTGTCTGTAGTGGTATTAAAGATATAAAAAATGCTTTAAATGATATGAAAAATAATAAAAATAATATTAATTTTATTGAAGGAATGATGTGTGATGGTGGATGTATTGGTGGACCATGTAATTTAACTCATGAATTAAAAAATAAAATATATTTAGATAAATATGCCCAAGCAGCTGATAAATCGATTAATAAAAATATAAATAAAAAAGAAGGCTTATAATATGAAGAATGAATTTAGAGATTTAATTTGTGAAAATAGTGAGGAATCAAATGTATTTTTATGTGGTATTCCTCTTGATAAGAATGCAAGTGTAGGGAAAGGCGCTAAAGAAGCACCAAGAGTTTTAAGAGAACTTAGTTATGATTTACCTCCTCTTGATAGGAAAGGTAATTTATTAACAAAAGTTAAGATGTATGATGCAGGCGATTTTGTTAGTGAAGATTTTGACATTTTGAAATCCAATATGGATGAATTCTTAAAATATAAAGGATTTCATATAGTTTTTGGAGGAGATCACTCCATTGGTATTGCTACAAATAGAGCATTTTTTGATAAATGTTTAAGATTAAATAAGATTCCTGTTATTATTCATATAGATGCTCATCCAGATATATGTGATACATATCATGGAAGCAAATATTCTCATGCTTGTCCAATTGCTAGAGCCATTGAATATGGTTATAAAGATGAAAATATTACTTTATGTGGAATAAGAGGGTTTGAAGCACAAGAAATTGAAACTTTTAAGAAACATAGATTACTTGATGTTTTTAAAGCAAATGATATAAAAGAGATGGGAATTGATATGTTAATTTCCATTTTAAGGACAAAATATAGTGATGACAAATATTTAGTTTATATCTCATATGATATTGATGCAAACGATCCATCATTTGCTCCAGGAACTGGAACTCCAGAAAGTTTTGGTTTATCTAATTTTGAAACAATGGAGTTAATCTGTGATATTGTTAAATATTTAAATGTAGATATTTTTGAAATTGTTGAAATTGCTCCACCATTAGATATTAATAATATTACTAGTTGGTTAGCTCTAAAGACATTATATGAAGTATTTAATGTGCTAATTGAAACTAAAAAGATTTAACATGTACGATAAGTTCTTTGAATATATTAGTAAATTACCTATTTATAATGAATTAAATTCTTTTTTGGATTATGAATATGCTAACTATATTATTTATCCAAAAAGAGAACAAATTTTTAATGCTTTTAAATTAATTCATGACAATATAAAGGTTGTTATTATTGGACAAGATCCTTATTCTAATAAAAATCAAGCAAATGGTCTTGCTTTTAGTGTAAATAAGGGTGTTTCTTTACCGCCAAGTTTAAGAAATATTTATAAAGAAATAGAAAATGAATTTGGTATAAATATGAATTATTCAAATGGAGATTTAACATATTTAGCTAGTCAAGGTGTTTTGCTTTTAAATACCATTTTAACTGTAAGAGATAAAGAACCATTAAGTCATGATAATAAAATATATAAAGAATTGTTTTTATGTATTTTGAAGTATTTAGATTCTCTTGAAAATAATATTGTGTTTTTGCTTTGGGGAAATAATGCAAAAAAATATCAAAAATTTATAACTAATAAAAAAAGACTAGTGATAACAACAAACCATCCTAGTCCTTTAAGTGCAAATCGTAGTGGTCGGTTCAATTCTTCTTGCTTCATTAATACTAATAAATATTTAGAAAGCAATAATATTGAACCAATTCATTGGGAAAATACTAACTAATTAGCGTTTTATTCCTGTTATTGTATATAAAGAATCACTGAAAATTAATAATTGATTTTCTTTGTCCATAACTTCTTTGTCGTGTTCATTTTCTCCAACGTACTCTTTTTCGAATTTGTCGATTTCTCTAAAATGTAACTTATTTCTTTCTTTCATAGTCGTTTTCCTCCTTTGAACAACACTATTTTAAATCATTAAAATTTTTTTAATATATGAAAACGGTTACATTTTTTATGAAAGCGTTTTCATATATTTTTATTAAGAAAATAACCAAAAAATATAATTTTTTATTAAAAAATTAATAAATGAATCTGTATTTTGAAAATATTTTCATTAATAAATTGACATTAGATTATTCTTTTTAATTTATATATTAAAAGTTTTTGTATATAATAACTTTGGGAGCTGGAGAACTGGCTGAGATAAACGTGTTACTCGTTTGACCTTTAACCTGATCTAGGTAATGCTAGCGTAGGGAATTTTTTTATTTCCTACTTCTAAAGGAGGATTATGAAAGAAACAAAAACATTGAGTAATTACATTAAAGAATTGCTCGTCGCATTATCATTCGTTATTTTATTAATACTTTTATTTACTACTAAATTTGTAAGTTTTACTGCAAATGGTAAATTATTTAGTATTAGTTTTGCTACTATTTGTTTTACCGAAGCAAATATTTTTAATGGGGCAATATTGGTTAATGGCACAACGCAAATAATATTAATTTCTTCATTATGTGCTGTTGTTGGCTCTATTATTTTATTTATATTAGGATTTATATTTAATTATCTTAATAGAGAGAAATTTGTTAAATATTATTATTTAGCTTCAGTTATTTTATTAGTTTATTTTGCTTTTAGTGTTTTATTTACAAATTATTATTTTTCAATTTATAACACTAATGAAGCATTTGATGATTTTGAAATCTCAACATTGTTTTCAATCATTGTTATAGTTCTTACATGTTTAATTGGATTATTGTTAGCATCAAAATTATTTGAAGGAATAAAATATTCAATTCAAGAAATTTGTGAAACAGCAATATTAGTTGGTTTAGCCGTTGTTTTAGATCAATTTGTTAAAATTCCTGTACAAGCAAATGGAGGAAGCATATCATTTGCACCAGTTCCTTTGTTTATAATTGCAATGAGATATGGTGGGCTTAAAGGATTTATTGCTAGTGGCTTATTTTTTGGATTGATTACTTGCCTTCTTGATGGGTATGGATTCCAATGTTTCCCATTTGATTATTTTATTGCTCTTTGCGGATATGGTTTAATTGGAACATTTGTCAACTTCTTTAATAAATTTAATAAAGAAAAGAAATTTAATAAACAATATGGTTTGACTATTGCTGGAGTAGTTGTTGGGGGAATACTTGCCACAATCGTTAGATATTTTGGACATATGGTTAGTGGATTTATTCTATATGCTCCAATTTCTTTTGTAGATAACTTTATTTATCAATCGACTTATGTACCATTGACAATGCTTGTATCTATAGTTGTTATGTGCATTTTAGTAGGACCAATTATTTTAATTAATAGAGTCTTTAAGGTTAAGGGTAATGCTAAATAAAAAGTTTATTATAGTTGCTAATGGAGAATTTAAAAATGAGTCAATAAATCATAGTGATTTTGACTTAATTTGTGCTTGCGATGGTGGCTATAAATATTTAGAAAAACTAAATATTGTACCAGATATTGCAATTGGAGATTTTGATAGTTTAGGCTATGTTCCTAAATGTAAAGAAGTAATTAAATTAGATGTAAATAAAGATGAAACTGATCTTTTTCATGCTATAAGCGTTGGAATAAATAAAGGATATGAAAATTTTGAAATATATGGAGCAACTGGAAAAAGAGAAGCTCATACTATAGCAAATTTTCAGATTCTTTATTACTTAAGAAGGTTAAATTTAAAAGGTGTTTTAATTAATGGCCTTAATAGATATTTTTGTTTAAGTAATGAAACAGTTAAATTGAATTATAAAAAAGGATATATTTCTATCTTTTCTTTTACTCCAAAATCAATAGTTACTTTAGAAAACTTAAAATATAATTTAAATGCACATAAAATAACAAACTATTTCCCTCTTGGAATTGATAATGAATTTATAAATAAAGAAGCCACTATTAAAGTTATTAGTGGTGCTGTTTTAGTCATTGTTGAACCTATTGAATAATAATTAAGTAAAAAATAATTTTTCATATTTTGTGTATGATTTATATTAATTTTTTATATTAGTAATTATATTACTATATAAAAAAGTAAATCCGTTTTATAATATGTTCATACATTTGTAGGAGTATTTATTATGGGTTTTAAAAAATATGAAGAAGGAACGAAAAAAGAGGAAGAAGTTCTTGTAGAAGAAGAAACGAAAAAAGAAGAGCAAAAGAAAGAATATATTAACAATTTAATCGAGGAAAACACTCGTATTTCTGAAGAAGAAAACAAGCAAGAAAAGACAATTGACGAAGAAAAAGTTTATAAAGATGTCGAACTTGCTAGATTTAATTACAACAAAATATTAAAGAAATGGAAGATACTTGGAATATGTTCTTCTTGTTTTGGTATTGCTTTAATGGTTGTTGCAATGGTTTTATTCTTTGCTTTTAAAGATAATCAAGCTGTTACAATTGTAGCTTTAGTTTTGTGTGTTCTAGGAATTATTGCTATGGGGGTAGTAAGTGTAATTAAAAACAAAGATTTGAAGAAAAAAGCTTTAAATTATGTTAATGAATATTTTGTAATTACAAATAAATTTATTTATTCTGATGATAAATTTAGCAATGTTCAATATCTTGCTGATACTCAATATAGTGATGAAGCATTTAAAAATGCTCATTTATATAAAGGAATCCATGATACAAAAAGTAGAAATTATGTAACATTAGACTATAAAGATAGATCTTTAGTAAGTTGTGATATTTCAGCTAATGTTTTAGTAAAGGGAAGAACTTCTCCAATGTTTTTAGGAAAACTTTATTGTTTAGAAAGAAAGCATGAGGAAGCTAAAGAAATATTAGAAAAGAAAGAAGGTGAACAAACTGAAGCTACTGATATTAAAAAGGACGTAATTATTTTTCAACTTAAAGGTGGAGATCTTAGTAGACCAATTGATGATGTTGAGGGTTTAGAAAAAATAGATGAGACAAATACATATGTTTTATATTCAAATAATAAAAAATGTAAAAAGATTTTTAATGCTAAAGTATTATCAACTTGTATGGCATTTAGAATTGATAAAACTTTAATTGATGTTGTTATTAGTATTACAAATGAATATATTACTATTGGTATAGATTATGCTGATGATTTCATTTCTATTCCTGTTGAAAGCGAAACAAATGTTCAAACATTAAGAAGAACTAAGAAAGACCTAGAATTAGTTACTGAAATTTTTGATTTTGTTAATGAAAATAGTAAATAACGATTAGTTTTCGAGGTATTTACTATGGAAAAGTTAAGGGGAAAATGGGTTGAAGTTCAAGGCTATAAGCATGATGGTAGAATGCATCGAATTTGGGATTCAACCTATGTAATAGATGAAACAGATGAATATGTTGTTGTTTCAAGTAAAAAAGTAAAGGTAATAGAACACGATTTTCGTATTTGGTATACCAAAGAACCAGCTATAATGGTGTTTTTTAAGGATAAATGGTGGAACATTATTGCTATGTTTAAAAAAGGTGGTATTACATATTATGTTAATTTAGCTTCACCTTTTATTATTGATAAGCAAAAAATTAAATACATTGATTATGATTTGGATATTAAAAAATATCCTAATCAAGAAATAAGATTAATTGATGTAAAAGAATATGGATATCATAGAAAAAAATATGGATATGGTGATGAAATTGATAAAATTTTAAGATATAACATTAATCAAATTAAGAAAAAAATGGTCAATAAAGAATTTCCTTTTAATGATGAAAAAATAAAAGAGTACTATAAACAATTTGAAGAAGAAACTAAAAAGAAGGGTGATTATGAAAATAAAGATTGAATCTTGCAGTGAAGAAAATACTATTTCATTAGGAATTAAGATTGCTTCGTTATTATTTAAAGAATCTTTAATTTTATTAACTGGTGATTTAGGTGCTGGTAAAACAACTTTTACTAAAGGAATTGCTAAAGGATTAAATATTAAGGATGAAGTAAACTCTCCAACTTTTAATATTTTAAAGTGTTATTTTAATAAACCATTAAATTTATATCATATTGATGCATATCGTTTAGAAGGTGTTAATAAAGAAAATAAAAATATTGGTTTGGAAGAGGTTATTGAAGGAGACGGAGTTTGTGTTATTGAATGGCCAATGTATATTGAAGAGTTCATTCCTTCATCCTATTTAAAGGTAAATATTACGTTAAATAATAATAATTCTCGTACAATTGAAATAGAATCATTTGGTAAGAAATATGATGAAGTTATTTGTAAATTAAAGGAGATAATTTAATGTATAGTTTAATCTTAGATTCTTCTTATAAAGATCTTGTTGTTGGTATAGCTAAAGATAATGTGGTTATTGAAAACATTAATTATGAATGTTTTCAAAGACAAAGCGAATTAATGATTGTAGAAATTGAAAATGCTTTAAAAAGAAATAACATTAATCCTAAAGAAATTAATGAGGTTTTAGTTGCTTTAGGACCTGGAAGCTATACTGGAGTTAGAATTGCTCTAACTATAGCTAAAGTTTATTGTTATGCTTTAAAGATTCCATGTTATGCTTTTTCTAGTTTAAAAGTTTTACAAAATTATTCAAAACCTTCTATTTGTTTAATTAATGCTAGAAGTTCAAGGTCCTATGTTGGAGTATATGATAAAAATAATTGTTTAATACCTGACCAAGTAATGAAAAACGAGGACGTAATGAAATATATTGAAAATCATAGGGATTTTGCAATTTGTGGAGATACTGACTATTTAGAAATAGAAGGTTATAAAGCTAACATTCCTTCTAATATGGTTGCTTTAAAAAATGAAGATGATTTGGTTAAAGATATAATGGCATTAAAAGCTGTTTATTTAAAGGATTAATATGGAAGTTAGATTTGCCTCAAAGGATGATTTAAATAATATTGTTATATTAGAAAAGGAATGTTTCCTCTTTCCATATAAAGATAAAGATATTCTTTATGAATTAAATGAAAATCCTTTTAGCCATACATTAGTTTTTGAAAATAATGGAGAAATAATAGGATATTTAATTTATTTAATTACATTTGATTCAGCAAGTATTGTTAGAATTGGAGTAAAAAAGAGTGAGAGAAATAAAAATATAGCAACAGAATTATTAAAAAAATGTGAAGAACACTTAAAGAAAGAAAAAGTAGAATTATTTACACTTGAAGTTAGAGAATCTAATGTTGCGGCTATTAAACTTTATGAAAAATTTGGATTTTCAAAAATATGCTTAAAGAAAAGTTATTACGAAAATGGGGAAAATGCTATTTATATGATGAAAGGAGTTTTTTAAAATGAAAGATACAATTATTCTTGCTATTGAAAGTAGTTGTGATGAGACTAGTTGTGCAATTTTAAAAAATAATAAATTGGTAGCAAATATTGTTTCAACACAAATAGAAGTTCATCAAAAATATGGTGGAGTTATGCCTGAAATTGCTTCAAGATTACATCTTGAAAATATTCTTTGTGTAATTGATGAAGCTTTAAGTAAAGCGTCTATTAAATTAGATGATGTTGATGCTTTTGCTGTAACAAGAGGACCTGGATTGATTGGTGCTTTACATGTTGGATTGCAAGCAATTAAAACTTTAGCTTTAATTTATAATAAACCAATAATACCTGTTCATCATTTATGTGGGCATATTTATGCTAATGAATTTATTGATGAATTGAAATTTCCTCTTTTAGCAGTTGTTGTAAGTGGAGGAAATACTGAATTAGTATTAATGAAAGAACACCTTAATTTTGAAATAATTGGCGAAACAAAAGATGATGCTATTGGAGAAAGTTTTGATAAAGTAGCTAGAGTTTTAGGCCTTCCTTATCCTGGAGGAATTCAAATTGATAAGTTAGCAAAAGAAGGTAAACATTCTTATAATTTGCCAACTCCTCTCCATGATGGAAGTTTAAATGTCAGTTATAGTGGATTGAAAACTGCAGTTATTAATTTAGTTCATAAATTAGAACAAAATAATGAAGAAGTTAATATAAATGATTTAGCTAAATCTTTTCAAGATGTAGCTGTAAATATGATTATTGACCGAGTGAAAAAAGCTGTAAATTTATATGAAATTAAAGAAATTGTTCTTGCTGGAGGAGTAAGTGCTAATAGTTATTTAAGACAAGAAATTGTAAATTTATTTAAAAATAGCAATATAAAAGTTATTATTCCACCATTATGGTGTACAACCGATAATGCTGCAATGATTGCAAAAGTAGCTTCACATCTTTATGAAAGAAATATTTTTGCTCCATTAAGTATAGGTGTAGACCCTTCTTGGAGAATTGAGGATTACAATAAATTTTAATTATAGTATAATTAAATGACATGGGAGATGTTTTATGAGTCAAGAGAGAGAATTAACTGTTAAAAAATTATATTTAGAACAAAAAAATAGTTGTTTAGAAGATGGAAAAGAAGTTGTTTTAAGCGGATGGATTAGAAGTAATAGAGATAATGGAAGTGTCGGCTTTATTGCTTTTAATGATGGAAGTAACTTTAAAGATATTCAATTAGTCTATTCAAAAGAAACTAAAAATTATGATTCTATTAGAACTTTTAGATTTGGTTCAACAATTAAAATATTTGGAACTGTTAAATTAACTCCAACAAATAAGCAACCATTTGAAATTCAATTAACTGATGCTCTTTTATTAAATGATTATGCTGAAGATTGTCCATTGCAAAAGAAAAGACAATCATTTGAATTTTTAAGAGATATTGCTTATTTAAGACCAAGAACAAATACTTTTAATGCAGTTTTTAGAGTGAGAAATGTACTTGCATATGCAATTCATAAATATTTCCAAGAAAATGGATTTATGTATGTCCATACACCAATTATTACAAGTAATGATGCAGAAGGAGCCGGACAAGTATTTCATGTTGCAAGTGATTTAAAGAAACCTAATGAATTTTTTAATTCAAGCGCATGTTTAACTGTTAGTGGTCAATTACATGTAGAAGCATTTGCGCTTGCTTTTAGAGATGTTTATACATTTGGTCCTACATTTAGAGCCGAAAATTCAAATACAACTAGACATGCAAGTGAATTTTGGATGATTGAACCTGAAATTGCTTTTGCAGATCTTGAAGATGATATGAACTTAATGGAATCATTCTTAAAATATATAATTAATTACGTTTTAGAAAATTGTAAAGATGAGATGGAATTCTTTAACACTTATATTGATAAAACATTATTTGATAAGTTACACCATGTTTTAAACACTCCATTTAAAAGAGTTACTTATACTGAAGGAATCGAATTATTAAAAGAAGCTGTAAAACATGGTAAAAAATTCGAGTATAACGATATTGAATGGGGAATGGACCTTCAAAGTGAACACGAAAGATATTTAACTGAAGAGATTGTTAAAGGACCAATGTTTTTAACTGATTTTCCTAAAGAAATTAAAGCTTTTTATATGAAACAAAATAGTGATGGAAAGACTGTTGCTGCATGTGATTTACTTGTTCCTGGCGTCGGTGAAATTTGTGGTGGAAGTCAAAGAGAAGAGAACTATGAAGTTTTAAAAGCTAAAATGGAAGAGTTAGGAAATGAAAAAGGACTTGAATGGTACTTGAATTTAAGAAAATATGGTGGATGTATCCATTCAGGATTTGGTCTTGGTTTTGATAGATTAATCATGTATATTACAGGAATTTCGAATATTAGAGATACTCAACCTTATCCAAGAACACCTGGTAGTTTAAGGTATTAAACATGGAAGAAAATAAAGATTATCAAATTAAAAGAATTGAAGATAATTCAACACCCGAAGCTTCTTCTTTAAAAAATGAAGAAAACAATACAAATGTTGAAGTAAATAAAATAGAGGAAGAAAAGAAACTTTCTACCTCTAGATTGTTTATTTTGTTTGTTATTTTAGATTGTATTTTAGGACTATTTTTAGTCGCTGAATTGGTTTGGTTATTTGTTGACTTTTTTTCAAAAGCGAGTTAAACGTTTGTAACTTGACTTGTTGAATCTTGATTACTTTGTGCATCTATTTTGGTGGGTAAAGTAGTCTTTTCTTTATCATCTAAAATTGTTGAGTTAACTGTATTAATAAAGTGCATTAAATCGATATCATCAAGGTTTTTAGTAAACATATTTAATGCTAATTTTTTAATTCTAAATTTTCTTGCTAAATAACCTTGTACCTCAAAGAAATAATAACATAAGCCGATTACTAAAATTCCAATTGTAATTATTGACATAATTCCATACCAAAGTGGGAATTCATCAAATGGAAGATCAGCATAAACTTTTGAGAAATCAAATCCAAGTGGTGGAAAATAATTAAATTCACCTTTCCAAGGGAAAATAGTTCTTCCAAAAATATAAAACATTGATACGTATTCATTTCCATCAATACTTAAAAATATTGAGATAGAAACAATGTAACAAAGCAAGGCAAATAGCATTATTAAAATAGCAGGAAGAGCATGTTTAAAGAAATAAACTCTTGATTTATAATTAGCAATTCTTTTGAAATCTTTCTCATTATTTACAACTTTACTTAAAATTAATTTTGACATTAATTTATCAACTCGTTTTTGTTGGTTTTTAATAATTACTTGAATTAATCTACCAATTAAACCAAATATAAAAAAGATACTAAGTAAAATTACTAATATGGTTAATATAATTTTCCAAAAAGTGGAATCTGTAAATTTCTTACTATCGTTGTTCATTATTTTTACCTTCTATGAAACCACTAGGCTCTGAATTATTTTCAATAACTTTAGTTAAATCAACAGGATTTAAAGGTTTATCATTTTCTTTATTAATATTAATTTGATTGAAAGTGTTATGGTAAGTTATATTAGAAGTGCTTACATTTTGAGTTTGGGCTTGCATCCCATTATTTAAACCATTCTTTAGAATTTCTTCAGCTCTTAAATCTTCCTCTAAAATTAAAGAATATTTTTTTCCTTTAAAGAATAAAATAATTCCCTTTATTGACATGAAAATAAACACAAATAAAAGATAAAGTCCATATAATACTAAACCTACAAGTATGAATGGCAATCCTAAAAAGAATAATAATCCTTCACCAAATATTTTTAGAAAATCTAGCATATTTATATTTTATTAAAGAAATTAATAAAATAAAAGAAGTATATAAAAATAGATATAAAAATATTTTAAAATATTTTTAAAAAGTAATGAATGACATAGTATAAATTTGCTATAATTACACATATGGATATTAAGAAAGAACTAAATGAAAAACAATACGAAGCTGTGACTAATTCAAGCCAATATTTAAGAATTATTGCAGGTGCTGGAAGTGGTAAAACTAGAGTTTTAACATATAGAATATCTTATTTAATTAAAGAAATGCATGTTTTTCCTAGCTCAATTTTAGCAATTACCTTTACGAATAAGGTTGCAAAAGAAATGGCTTTACGAGCTTCTAAACTTATTAGTGAAGACAATCCTATAAGATTAAATATTTTTACTTTTCATGGGTTTTGTGCCCGTTTTTTAAGAAGCGAAATTGATGCTTTAGGAATTACTAAAAATTTTGTAATTCTTGATGAAGAAGATAAAGATAAAATAATTAAAAATTTATTATCAGAAAAAGGCTATAAGAAAACCGACCCTTTATATGAAGATATAAATAGTTTTATTGATTTCCATAAATCTAGAGGGGAATTGCCATCTGATTTTCTAGTTGATGAAAACAACCCAAAAGCTAAATTGTTGTATGAATTTTTCTTTGATTATGAAGAAATAAAAAGAAATATGTTTGCTTTAGATTTTGATGATTTATTAATATATGCAATTAAAATTTTATCTTCTTTCCCTGATATTAGAAATAAGTATATTTCAAGATATAGACATATATTAATAGATGAATTTCAAGATACTAATAATGTGCAATATACTTTATTAAAGTTATTAAGTGGACCTGATACTAATATTTATATTGTTGGTGATCCTGATCAAACAATTTATACTTGGAGAGGGGCCGATCAACGTATTATTTTAGATATTGAACATGATTTTTATCCAATGAAAACAATTATTTTGAATCAAAATTATCGTTCTACACAATATATCTTAGATCATGCAAATAAATTAATTTCTTATAATAAAGAGAGAGTTAAAAAGGATTTATTTACTGATAAGCTTAGTAAAAACGATGTGGAATTACATACTTTTTTTGATAATCAATTAGAGGCTAATTTTGTATCAAGAAAAATTAAAGAGTTGATGTTTAATGATAAAACATTAGAATATAAAGATATTTGTATATTGTATCGCTCTTCATATTTAAGCTTACCTATTGAAAAATCATTTGCTCGAGATAATATTCCATATACTGTATATGGTGGAATGAAATTTTATTCAAGAAAGGAAGTTAAAGATTGTTTAGCTTATTTTAGATTAATTGTTAACAGTAAAGATGATGTATCATTTGAAAGAATAATTAATGTTCCTAGAAGAAAAATAGGTGAGAAAACCATACTTATTTTAAAAAATGAAGCAAAAAATCATAATCTTTCAATGATGGATTATGTTAAGGATATTGATAAGTATGATAGTGAAATTAAGCCTTCTACATTAGCCTCTTTATTAACATTAGTCAAAAAAATAGATGAGTTAAAGGCTGAATTAGATACTAATTACGATACATTTGATTTATCATTGTCTAGATTTTTAGAAGAAATTGGATACTTTAATTACTTAATGGATAATGATGAAGATGGAGATGATAGAATAAACAATGTTAGAGCTCTTCTTGATGATGTAAAAGCTTTCTTAAAAGAAAATCCTGAATCTAAATTTATTGATTATTTAAATAATATTTCTTTGCTCTCTGGTCAAGATGATATAAAGAATACAGATTCTGTTTCTTTAATGACTGTTCATACTGCAAAAGGATTGGAATTTCGTATAGTTTTTGTAGTATCTTTATGTCAATTTATTTTTCCTAATAATAGGGCTATGATGGAAAGAAAAGGTGGTTTAGAAGAGGAAAGAAGATTATGCTATGTAGCATTTACTAGAGCAAAAGATAGATTGTTTGTAAGTTATAATAGGTCATATAATTATTCAACTCAATCTTCGAATATTGCATCTCAATTTATTGAAGAAGCTAAGTTAAAACCTAGCGAAACAGCCACAAAAACTAATATTTACAATAACTCAATTTTATATTCATATAGGACTAATAATAGTTCTAATGAGCCAAGACATATTGTTGATCAAAATAAAAATGTGTTTTGTGTTAATGATAATAAAGCAAATAATATTAAGTGGAATGTTGGTGATACTTGTATTCATGATACTTTTAAAGTCGGTAAAGTTATTAAGGTTGAAGGCGATATAATAACAGTAGATTTTGAAAGTGTTGGTGTAAAAAAGTTGCTAGGCAATCACTTTAAACTAAAAAAGAAGGATTAAGTATGGATTTTAATGAAGCAAAAATTAGACATGAAGAACTCGTTAGAATTATTGAAAAATATTCTTATGAATATTATGTTTTGGATAATCCTTCAGTAAGTGACCAAGAATATGATCAAAAATATGAAGAATTAGAAAATTTAGAAAAAGAGTTTCCTGAATTAATTACTAAAACTAGTCCAACTCAGAGAATTGGTAATACAGTTTTAGAAGGATTTACAAAAATAAAACATGCTATACCTATGATGTCCCTTGCAGATGTTTTTAATGAAGAAGAATTGTTAGATTGGAATGAAAAAGTTTGCAAGGCATTGATGGTTAAAGATGTTGAATATTCAGCTGAAATGAAAATTGATGGACTAAGTTTAAGCGTAGTTTATCAAGATGGAATATTACAATATTGTGCAACTAGAGGCGATGGTAGTGTTGGTGAAGATGTAACATCAAACGCTTTAACTATTCCTTCAATTCCTACTCGTATTCCACTTCATGGAAGGGTTGAAGTTCGTGGTGAAGTCTATATGCCTAAAAAGTCTTTAGAAGAATTAAATAAGGAAAGACAGTTAAATAATGAACCTTTACTTGCAAATGCAAGAAATGCAGCGGCTGGAAGTATTCGAAATTTAGATAGTAGTGTTGCTAAAAAAAGAAAACTTGATGCTTGGTTTTATTATTTAGAAGATGCTGAAAAGCTTGGATTTAAAAATCATTTTGATTCAATTATGTATTTAAAAAAATTAGGTTTTAAAGTCAATCCAGAAATGAAAGTAGTTAAAGGGAAAGATGAAATTGTTGAATATATTAAGAAATACACATTAAAAAGAAATGAATTGCCTTACGATATTGATGGAATTGTTTTAAAAGTTAATGATTTTAGCTATTATAATACCCTTGGATATACTGCTAAAACTCCAAAATGGGCTATTGCGTATAAATTTCCTCCAGAGGAAGTTGTTACTAAACTTCTTGATATTGTTTATACAGTTGGAAGAACTGGGAAAATTACTCCAAACGCTGTATTAGAACCAGTTAGAGTTTCTGGAAGTGTTGTTAGAAGAGCGACATTACATAATGAAGATTTTGTAAAAGATAAAGATCTTAAAATTGGTGATTATGTTACATTAAAAAAAGCTGGTGATATTATTCCTGAAGTTGTGAATAGTTTAGTTTCAAGAAGAGATGGTAGTGAGATTCCATTTAAAATGATTTCAAATTGTCCGGTTTGTGGAAGTCAATTAGTAAAAATTGATGCAATGCATTTTTGCTTAAATAAAAACTGTCCTTCAAGAAATATTGAATCATTAATTCATTTTTGTAGTAAAGATTGTATGGATATAGATGGAATGGGCGAAAGAGTTTGTGAAGAATTCTTTGCCTTAGGATTTATTAAAGATATTCCAAGTTTATATAATCTTAAAGATTATAAAGAAAAGATTATTGAAATTGATGGATGGAAAGAAAAATCGGTAACGCACATTCTTAATTCAATAGAAAATAGCAAAAATAATAGTTTAGAGAAATTATTATTTGGATTAGGTATTAAAGAAGTAGGAAGTAAGATGGCTAAACAACTTGCGAAGATGTTCTTGGATATTGATACGATTATGTCTAAATCAGTCGAGGAATTGAAAGCAATTAATGATGTTGGTGAAGTTTGTGCAAATTCAATTTACAATTATTTCCATGATGAACACAATATTGAAATTATAAATAAATTAAAAGAGATGGGAATTAATACTAAATATTTAGGGAATACAAATATTTCATCTAATTCTTATTTCTTTAATAAAAAAGTCGTGTTAACTGGATCGTTAACTAATTTTACTAGAACACAAGCTAGTGAAATATTGGAAAATTATGGAGCAAAAGTTTCAGGAAGTGTATCAAAAGCTACTGATTTAGTAATTGCTGGAGAAAATGCTGGAAGTAAATTAGATAAAGCAAAACAATTTAATGTTAAAATTATTTCTGAAGAAGAATTTGTTAAAATATTAGATGAATTACAAGGAGGCAATTTATGAAAGAAGTAAACAAAGATGTATTAAAAGATGCTAGTTTAAGATTAATGTTTACAATGGAAGAAGAAGAGTATGATTTGCTTTTAGAAGAATTTCATATTATTCAAACTCAGCTTGGATTAATGTCAAAAATTGAAGGAGTTGATGATGTTACACCAATGACTTTTCCTTTTGATGTTTCAATTGATTATTTAAGAGAAGATGAAGCAAAAACACCTTTAAGTAAAGAAGATGCATTAAAGAATGCAAAAAATGTCAAAGATGGACAAATAAAACTTCCTAAGGTTGTGGGGTAGATTATGAACTATTTAGATTTAACTATTGAAGAAATTCATGAAGCATTATTAAGTAAGAAAGTTACAGTTTTAGAACTTGTAAAAGAAGCGTTAAAAAGAGCTAAAGAAGATGTAAATAATGATTTTGAACTTATTTTAGAAGAAGACGCTATTAAGAAAGCAATTGAATTAGATAAAAAAGAATGCCCAAAAGACAACATTTTCTTTGGAATACCTTATTGTGCTAAAGACAATTTTTCAACAAAAGGTTACGAAACAACTGCTAGTAGTAATATTTTAAATGGTTATGTTCCTGTTTTTGATGCTACAGTAATTAAGTTATTAAATGAAAAAGGTGCTATTTTGATTGCAAAAACTACATTAGATGAGTTAGCAATGGGTGGCACTGGAACAAGTGGACATAAGGGTATTACTTATAACCCTTATAAATTAGATCATTCCACTTTAATTGGTGGATCAAGTTGTGGAAGTTGTGCTGCGGTTGCAAGTGGTATTGTTCCATTTGCTTTAGGAAGTGACACAGGAGATTCAGTTAGAAAACCAGCTTCATATGGTGGACTTGTCGGTTTTAAACCAACTTGGGGATTGATTTCTAGATATGGTTTATTTCCTTTTGCACCTTCATTAGACCATGTTGCATTTTTTACTCGTAGTGTAAAGGATGCTTCATTTGCATTAGATTTATTATCAGTTCATGATGAAAATGACTATACCTCATATTCAAAAGAAAGAAAGTCATGCTTATTTGATGAGCATAATATTTCAACTAACAAAAAGATAGGTATTTTAAAGGAAGTTTATGATTCCATTGATGATGATACTTTAAAAAATTCTTTTGATAAGTTAATAAATAAATTAAAAGAAGTGGGATATATAGTTGATTTTGTATCTATAGATAAGAATTTATTGTCTAGTATTTATCCATCATACATTGTTATATCAAGTGCAGAAGCTACTAGTAATAATGCTAACTTAGATGGAATTAAATTTGGTCCATATTATGATGGAAAAACATATCAAGAAGTTATGATTAATGCTCGTACAAAAGGTTTCTCTCCTTTAATTAAACGTAGATTTGTTTTAGGAAGTTATGCATTAATGAAAGAAAATCAAGAAGAAGTATTTAAGAGAGCTCAAAAGGTTAGACACTTAATTGTTAATAAAACAAATGAAATTTTATCTTCCTATGATTTCATAATTGGTCTTGCTGCGCCTTCTGTTGCTAAAAAGGTTGGAGAAGTTAGTGAACAACTTAGCGATAAATATTTAATTGCTGATAATTATTTAGCAATTGGAAATTTTGGTGGATTCCCTTCAATTACTCTTCCTCTTGGATTTAAAGATGGTCTTCCTTTTGGAGTTAATTTGACATCAAAACCATACAGTGAAAAAGAATTATTTGAGATTTCTTATAAAATAGAAGAAATCACTGGATTAAAAAATCTAAGTGTTAACAACAAAAAGGAGGGCTTATAATATGAATTTTGAAGCTGTTATTGGTCTTGAAATCCATGTTGAGATGAAAACTAAATCAAAGATGTTTTCAAGTGCCCCAATTGATTTTAAAGCAGAACCAAATACTTTAGTAGCTCCATTAGATATGGCTTTTCCTGGTACTATGCCAATTGTAAATAAAGAAGCCGTAAGAAATGCAATTAGAGTTGCTCATGCACTTCATATGCAAATTGATCATGAATTATGGTTTGATAGGAAAAACTATTTTTATAGTGATTTACCAAAAGGATATCAAATTACTCAGCAAGATAGACCAATTGGTAAAGAAGGTTATTTAGAGATTGAAGTTAACGGAATAAAGAAGAAATGTGAAATAGAAAGAATTCATATGGAAGAAGATACATGTATGCAACACCATTTTTCTTCTTATTCTCTTCTTGATTACAATAGAGCTGGAATACCATTAATTGAAATTGTTTCAAAACCTGTTTTAAGAAGCGGTTTAGAAGCAAGAAAATATGTAGAAAAGATAAGGGAAATAGTTACTTTTGCTAATGTAAGTGATGGTAAAATGGAAGAAGGAAGTCTTAGATGTGATGTTAATATTTCTATCCGTCCATATGGTGTGGAAACTTTTGGTACAAAGGTAGAAATTAAAAATTTAAATTCACTTGCTCACATTGAAAAAGCTATTGATTTTGAGACTAAGAGACAATCAGAATTATTGCTTTTAGGAAAGAAAGTTCAACAAGAAACTAGAAGATTTGATGAAGCAAAAAAAGAAACTGTTTTAATGCGTGTTAAAACTGAGGCTGCAGATTATAAATATTTTGTTGAGCCTAATATTCCTCCAATCAAAATTAGTGATGAATTTATTAATAATGCAATAGAAACATGTCCTGAATTATATGATGAAAAGTTAGAAAGGTTTTTAAATAATTATTCATTAAATTTAACTGATGCTAAAATTATTTTATCTAATGTTGACTATGCAAACTATTATGATTCATGCGCAAAATATACATCAAATTATCAAAATTTAGCTAATTTCTTTATTAGTTCAATACTTGGATATTTAAACAAAGCTATGATTGATATTAAAGATTTTAATGTTGATCCTAAATATATTTCTGAGCTTGTAGATTTATTAAAGAGTAAAGAAATTAATTCAACACAAGGTGCTGACATTTTTGCAAAATTAATAAAAGAAAATCGCTCCCCTTTAAAGATTAAAGAAGAAACTGGAGCAACATTAATAAGTGATGAAGATAAAATTAGGCAATTAGTTTTAGAAGTTATTTCACTCAATCCAACTTTACCTAGTGATTTCAAAGCAGGAAAAACTAGAGCTCAAGGTTTTGTTATGGGCCAAATTATGAGAAAAACTGGTGGAAAAATAAATCCTGCTATTGCTAATAAAATTATAGTTGAAGAATTAAATAAGTAAGGAAAACATATACTTTTTTATAAAATTTCATTTATTCATTTTTGATATTGAAAAATTAATAATATTTTAAAAATCATTATGATTTACTAAATTATTTTTATATGTTAGTATTCAATACTAGATTTAAACGTCTATTTATTTTTTTGATTATTCGAACATTTTATATATATTTTTAAAGGAGGCTTATATGAAGTATAAAATTATTGTTGATAGTTCCTCAAATTTAACAAAGGATTACTTAGTAGATGATGAAATTGGTTTTGACGTTGCACCTTTAACGTTAAATATTGCAGGAAAAGAGTATGTTGATGATGAAGTCGATAAAGCTGATGAAGTATTAGAAGCATTAAATTCTACAAAAGAAAAGGCAACTTCAAGTTGCCCTTCAACAGGCGTCTATTTAGAGATGATGAGTGGAGCAACTTATTATATTGTTATTACTTTAACTGAAAAGTTAAGTGGTTCTTATAATAGTGCTTTAGTTGCTAAATCAATGCATACGACTCCAAATAACGTTTTTGTTCTTGACTCAAAGCTTGTTTGTGGAGCACTAAGAATATTAGTTAATAAAGCGGTTGAGTTAATTAAAAGTGGTCTAAGTTTCGAAGAGATTCAAAAACAATTAACTATTGAAAGAGATAATGGTAATTTACTATTTGTTCTTGATAAGTTTGATAACTTTATTAAAAGTGGAAGAATTAATAAATTAGTTGGCTTTTTAGCATCAAAATTAGCTATTAAACCTCTTTGTTATGGAGATAATGGAGAAATTAAAATTATGGCTAAGATTAGAACTTTTCCAGGTGTTATTAAAAAATTAGTTGTTGAAATTGGTTCTTTATGTAAAGAAACTAAAGACCGTATTTGTGTTATTTCTCATACTTGTAATGAAAAATTTGCTAATGTATTAAAAGAATTAATCAGTAAAGCTTATCATTTTAAGGAAGTTATAATTGAGAAAAATAGGGCTTTATGTTCATTCTATGCTTTAGAGGGTGGGATTATAGTCTCTTTTTAAAATTTAATTGATTTTTTAAATATAATGATTTATTATAAATCATTGACAAAGGAGGAAAGACTTATGCTTCAATGGTATGATTATGTTTTCTGGGTAATTGCTGTCATTATCATTGTTTTAAGTTTACTTCAAGGAGGTAAATCTGAAGGTGCTTCTGGTGCTATTACTGGTGGCGGTCTTAACGTCTTTGTTAAAACCAAAGAAAGAGGGAGTGAACTTATTGTCAGTTATTTGACCCTTGGATTTGGTATTTTGTTTTTATTCTTTGCTCTTTTAAGTGTCTCATTAATTAGTAAAGATAGTGCTTCCACAGAAGAGACAACTGAAGCGGCAATTAGAATAATAAACACCTTTAATTTATAAAATATGGCTTCTAGATGAAGCCTTTTTTTATGGAAATATTTACATAATTTTTCAATATGTTTCATATCTTTTTTTATTTGTTTTGATATAATAAAATTATGCAAGAAATTAGGGAATATGTAACAATAAAAAAAGAACAAATTAAAGCTTATGTAGGCACTTTAACTTTAAAACCAAAGCTTGTTATTGTTCAAGTAAATGAAGACAAGGCCAGTTGTGCCTACGTTAATGGAAAATTAAAAGATTTGAATGAAATTGGAGCTATTGGGGAGTTAATTAAACTTGATACTAGCATAACTCAAGAAGAACTTTTAAATGTTATTAAGGGATTAAATGAGGATGAAACAGTTGATGGGTTTATTGTTCAAATGCCTCTTCCAAGTCAAATTGATGAAGAAATAATTAAAAGAAGTGTAGATCCAATAAAAGATGTTGATGGATTTAATCCATTAAGCACATATTTAAGTGCTACATCTAAAGGAATTTTGACTTATTTAGAAGATAATAATTTTGAATTTAGTGGTAAAAACGCTGTAATTTTAGGGAGAAGCAATATAGTCGGAAGGCCAATGCATGATATTTTATTAAATAAAAATATGAATGTTACTATCCTTCATTCAAAAACTAGTGAAGAAGATAGAAAATTTTATATTGAACATGCTTCCTTAATTGTTGTAGCGATTGGAAAGAAATATTATCTTGATAATAGATATAATTATAGAGATGATTGTGTTGTAATGGATGTAGGAATTAATAGGGATATTGATAATCATCTTTATGGAGATTGTATCCCTACATTAAATGTTAAATTTCAATCGCCTGTTCCTAGAGGTGTAGGATTGTTAACAAGATTATCATTAACTTTAAATTTAATAGAATGTTATAAGAGAAGACATAATTTATAGAAGGGAGAATAATATATGGATTTTCATATTGGAAAAACAGAAGTATATGGTGTTGAATATGCAATTAAAGCAAGTGGTAATCCAATGAGAACCACTTTTAATCGTGACCCATTAACTGAAAAAGATATGTCAAGAGCCACTCTTTTAGGAAGTTGTAAAAGCGGGGAAGGACATGATAATTATTTGAAAGGATGTGTCGTTGAATTTGATATTACTGCTCCTTTATTTTGGTGGAAAGAAGCTCAAAGATATCATTGGTTTGATTTTGTTTCTTCTCAATCTACTATGCATTGTTTATTAAAATTTGATCTTTCTAATCAATGTGTAAGTGATACAAATAAGGAAATTGTAGCAATTTTAGAAAGAATTAAGGATGAATATAATGCAATAAGCGAAGATGATAAAGATGCTAAAAAAGCTAAATGGAGAGAACTTGTTGCTTCAACTCCTGTTGGTTTTTGTTTAGGTGCTACCATGGTAACTAATTATCAACAACTTAAAACAATGTATAAACAAAGAAGATATCATAAATTAAAAGAATGGCATGTATTTTGTGATTGGGTAGAAACTCTTCCTCATTTCTTAGAATTAACTGGTGTAAAAAAAGAAGAAAACAAATAATTAAATTAGTTATTAGTAATAAAAAACATATGATTTCTCATATGTTTTTTTGTTATTAGATTTAATTAGCAGGTTATTCGTTTGCTTCTTCTTTTTCTTTGCTTTCTTCTTTGTTTTTCTTTTTCTTAGATTTCTTCTTATTTTCTTCTACTACAACTTCTTTTGTTTCAATAGCAATAACTTCTTCTTTATTTTCATTTTCTTTTGTTTCAACACTAATATCTTCAACTATATCCTTTTCTTTTTCTTTAATAAATTTAGTATAAAGAAAAGTAAAGACAATATAGGAAATTCCTAAAAGGATAAAGGAAACACCTATGATAACATTAATAAAGATATTCCCAAATGTATCTTTTTTGGTGAAGTTTAATACAAGAATTGTTATCCCTAAAGCAACTAAAATAATATCAGCAATTGTATAACAAACTGCTCTTTTGACAATTTTATTTTTATAAGAAAGAATAGTATCAACAATTAAAGTTAATGATAAAAATAATAAAGTGGCACCAATTAAAACAGGTAATGTATCTTGTAATATTTTGCTATTTGTATAAATTAAGATACCAAATGCTGCAACAACACATCCTCCAATAACGTCAAAAGAAATAATTCCTTTTCCAAGTAAAAATGAAAGACAAACAGAAAATAAACCAAAAATTAATAAAACAGTAGCAACACAATATGAAATAGCATCACTCAAAGTTTCTTCTTTGCAAAAAATTAAGAAAATTACACCTAAAATTGCAATAATAATACCACCAAAGGTTTTTATTGATTTTTCAATAATTTTCATTTTTTTATTTTGTTTTTCTTTTTCTTCTGTTGTTTCTAATTGTTTAATTTTTTCTTTCATAATCTTTCCTCCTATTTAGTATCTATATTATAATATAATAATATTTAATTAGATATTAAAAAGGTAGTAAGAAATGGAAAAAGAAATATTAATAAATTATGCAAAATTAATTGCAAAACATGGATTAAATGTTCAAAAAGGCCAAGATGTAGTATTAACTTGTTCGATGGATCAATTGGAATTTATTAAAATTTTGGTTGAACAATTGTATTTATGTGGAGCAAGAAAAGTTATTACAAATTTTAAAGATCCTGAAATTAAAAAATTAGATATTCAATATCAAGCTTTAGAAGATTTAATGACTCCTGAAAAATTTGAAATTGATCTTCAAGAACATATTGCGGAAAGACAAGCTTGTAGATTATTTATTGAATCTGATGACCCTGATGCTTTAAATGGAATTGATTTTGATAAATATTCAAAAGCGATGAATAATATTAGAAAAATATATAAGCCAATTAGAGATAAATATGATAATAAGGTTCAATGGTGTATTGCAGGAGTTCCAAGTGTAAAATGGGCAAAAAAAGTATTTCCTTCTTTAAATGAAGATGAAGCTGTTGAAGCTTTATGGAAAGCAATATTAAAAACTAGTAGATCTCTTGAAGGGGATGCAATTAAAAACTTTGAGAGTCACGATAAAAATCTAAGATCAAGAGCTGAAACATTAAATAATTTGCATCTTAAAAAATTAATTTATAAATCTAAAAACGGAACTGATTTTAGTGTTGAATTATTAGAAAATGTTCTTTGGGCTGCTGGAGGAGAGTATGGACAAATAAGTAGAATTTATTTCCAACCAAATATACCAACTGAAGAATGTTTTACTTCTCCTAAAAAAGATAGTGCTAATGGAGTTGTAGTTAGTACAAAACCATTAAGTTTAAATGGACATTTAGTAGAAAATTTTAAAGTTTACTTTAAGGATGGAAAAGCTTATAAAGTTGAAGCTAAAACTGGACAAAAGATTTTAGAAGAATTAATTGCAAGTGATGAAGGCAGTGCATTTTTAGGTGAAGTTGCCTTAATTCCATTTCATTCTCCAATTAATGATACTGGATTAATATTTTATTCAACCCTTTATGATGAAAATGCAAGTTGCCATTTAGCTTTAGGCTGTGGGTTTGAAAATTTAATGGTTGGATATGAAAATATGACTTTAGACGAGGTTCATAAATTAGGAATAAATGATTCAATTGTTCATTGTGATTTTATGATTGGAAGCGTAGATATGAACATTATAGGAATTGACAAAGATAATAAAGTACATCAAATTTTTATTAATGGAGACTGGGCATTTTAATGTATACAAATACTTTTGAAGAATTTTTTAGAATAACTACTAACATGGTTGATGAAAACGATTATTTAAAATTATCATCCATTTTAGATATCGCTCAAAATATTGCTGGTGACCATGCAACTGAATTAAAAATAGGTTTTAATGAGTTTATTAAAAAAGATTTAATTTGGGTTCTTATTAGAAATAAAGTTGAGATTGTAAAAAATATTCATGATCCAAAAATTATTAAGGCCGTCACATATCCTTTAAAACCAAGATTTATTGAATATCCAAGAGAAGTTTTGCTTTATGTTAACGATGAACTCATATGTAAGATTCATCAAGTTTGGTGTATATATAATATAAAGGATAATAATGTAGTTTCTTATAAAATGGATGAATATGTTTCTAATCATCCTTCATTATTTGATGGTAGGGTTAAAAAGCTAACTACATCTAAAGATTTAACATATATAAAAAGTATTACAATTCCTTATACATATTGTGATCATAATAAACATATGAATAATACTCATTATTTAGATTTATATTTAGATAATTATTTTGTTTTTAATAAAGTTAATATTAAATCATTTCAAATTGAGTATCTTAAACAATCCTTTTTATTTGATCAAATAGATATATATGCAAAAAAAGAAATGTGTATACATAAGATGATAGGCAAAAAAGGAGATGATAATATCTTTTATCTCGAAGTTTATTACTAAATATATTATATATATTTAAATATTTGTAAATTATGTAATTTTCCTCTTGAAAAATAATTTATCTTTCGATAATATATATACACTTGCTTTTTAATATAGATAAAAAATGCTGTATTAAAAAACTTTGGATAAAAGTTAAGTTTTCTCTTGACTCATATATCTAGCAAGTGTAAAATTATAAACGCGCATTTAAGAAATGACTTAAATTGGTTAGATCCAAAGCGCAAGAGATCTTTGAAAACTAAATAGACTGTACAATTAATTACGTCAATTTATTA
>JAEDOI010000055.1 GCA_016302065.1 Bacilli bacterium
GCTTTTATTAAAGGAATGTTTTCTAATAAAGAGGAATTTAATAGTAATATTATATTTAAATAATTTATGAGTAAGATTGTTTTTGCATGTTTATCTTTAATTAGTGGGTTTTTAATAGGGTTTTTAGCATTTCCAACTTTAGAAGTTTACTATCAAATATTAATTTCTATTGGGTTTAGTATTGCTTCTTTGCTTGCCTTAATAATTTTATTCTTTATTGTTTTGTTTTTCTTAACAATTTGGGAACCATTAAAGAAAGAAAGAACCAAACAATCAAAATATTATAGAAAGGTTCTTCTTTTTTATAATTATTTTTTATTTGATTTATTTAATATGAAGATCCAATATTCAGGATTAGAAAAATTAAAAAGAGGCGAGAAATACATGGTTATTTCAAACCATAGATCTAATTTAGATTCTCTTTTGATCGATACGTATTTAAAAGAATTTGGTTTAGTTTTTGTTGCTAAAAAGTCTCTTTTTAAAATTCCTTTTGTTAGAAGAATAATTCATGGATGCAATTATATTTATCTTGATAGAGGAGATATAAAACAAGAATGTAGAGCAATTAAAAAGGGAATTAATATATTAAATGATTCAAATGACCCATGTAGCGTGGGAGTATTTCCTGAAGGAACAAGAACAATAAATAAAGATTATACTCTTGGAGAATTTAAGCCTGGATGTTTTAATCTTGCTAAAAAAACTAAATGTAAAATTGTCTTAAGTTGTACAAGATATACAGATTTAGTAAATAAGGGATTATTATTTAAAAGACATAAAGTCTTTTATGATATAATTGGTATAATAGATTACGAAGAGTATAAAGACATGAACACTATTGAGTTATCTAAATTATGTCACGACAAAATTGAGGAATATTTAAAGGAGAGGATAAAATGAGATATGCACTTTATAATCCACTATCAACAAAATCGTTGAGTAAAGAACAGTTAGAAGTTAAGTTAAAAGAAATTGACTCTACAAAACAATATGAATTTATTGATGTAACAACTGTAACAGATCGCAAAGCTTTCTTTGATAATTTAAAAGACGGTGATGATGTTGTTCTTTGTGGTGGAGATGGAACATTAAATAAGATGGTAAATTCATATGATTTTGAAAATTTTAGACATGATATCTATCTTTACAAATCTGGAAATGGAAACGATTTTCTTAGAGATGTTAATCAATTTAAACAAGATTTCATTTTATTAAATCCTTACATTGTTAATCTTCCAAAAGTGACAGTTAATGGTGAGACTTATAAATTCCTTAATGGTGTTGGCTTTGGTATTGATGGTATGGTTTGTGTTGTTTCTGACAAAATGAAAGCAGAAGGTAAAAAAGATATTAACTATACAACTCTTTCAATTAAATTATTGTTAACAAAATATAAGAGAGTTAATTGTAAGGTTACAGTTGATGGAACAAGTTATGAATTTAAAAATGTATACTTAGCATCAACAATGAATGGACAATATTATGGAGGAGGAATGTTAGCTGCTCCTTCTCAAGATAGATTATCAAGTGAGGTAACAGTTTGTATATGGCACGATTTTAATAATCTTACTGCTTTAATGGCATTCCCTTCAATTTTTAAAGGCGAACACGTCAAGAAAGTTAAAAAAGTTACAGTGTTGAAAGGTAAAGAAGTTTATGTTGAGTTTGATAAGCCAACAGCTCTTCAAATTGATGGAGAAAGTTTCGACAATATTACAAGTTACAAAGTTGTTAAATAAGTTAAATTCAGAGGTATTTTATGGAAAAAAAGCGTTTTTATATAACTACACCAATTTATTATCCAAGTGGTGATCCACATATTGGTCATGCTTATTGCACCACTTTATGTGATGTCTTTGCTCGATATAAAAGACTTAAACATCAAGAATGTTATTTTTTAACAGGAACTGATGAACATGGTCAAAAGATTGAAAACAATGCAAAAAAAGAAAACAAAACTCCTCAACAATTTGTTGATGAAAAAGTTGCTGTTTTCAAACATCTTTGGGAAGCTATGGAAATTTCTAACGACGATTATATAAGAACTACTGAAGAAAGACATATTAAAGTTGTTCAATCTGTTTTTAGCGATTTTTTAAAAAATGAAGATATTTATTTGGGCCATTATGAAGGCTGGTATTGTGAACCTTGCGAATCATTCTGGACTGAAACTCAGGTAGGAGAAGAACATATTTGCCCTGATTGTCATAGAGAAGTTAAGAAAGAAAGAGAAGAAGCTTATTTCTTTAAAACACAAAAATATCTTCCTGGCTTAATGGAATATTTTAATAAAGAAAATACTATTTTCCCAGTTAGTAAGAAAAATGAAATGTTAAATACCTTTATTCGTCCAGGACTTGACGATCTTTGTGTTAGTAGAACTACTTTTTCTTGGGGAGTACCAATTGTTGAAAACAAAAAGCATGTTGCATATGTTTGGCTTGATGCTTTATTAAATTATCTTAGTGCCTTAGGATATAGATCAAGTGACGATAGTAAATTTAAAAAGTTTTGGGTTGATGAAGAAAGCGAAATTATCCATGTAATTGGGGCTGATATTACAAGATTCCACACCATTTATTGGCCAGAATTTTTAGAAGCTCTTGGATTAAGAAAACCTGACAAAGTTTTTGTTCATGGACTAATTATGATGAAAGATGGGAAAATGTCAAAATCCAAAGGAAATGTCATTTCTCCATATCCATTAATTGAAAAATATGGAGTAGATGCTGTTAGATTCTATTTAGTAAAAGAAATAGTTTTTGGTAATGATGGAACATTTACTCCTGAACAATTTGTTGAAAGAATCAATGTTGATTTAGTCAATAATTATGGAAACCTTGTCTCAAGAACCGTTTCAATGATTTTAAAATATTTTGATGGAGTCATTCCTGAATTTAGTGAATCAAGCAAAGTAGAAGATAATGATTTAATTGATTTTACTAATGAAACAATAGGAAAATTTGATGAATTAATGAATGATCTTCATATTAGTGAAGCATATAATTGTTTATTTACTTGTTTAGATAAAGCTAATAAATTTATTGAGTTATCTACCCCTTGGGTATTAGCTAAAGAAGGAAGAATTGATGAATTAAAATCGGTTTTATCTAGATTAAGTTATGTAATTTTTGTTTCTTCAATTCTTTTAAAACCTATTTTAGTTCATAAAGCAGATGAAGCTTTAACTTCTTTAGGAATTAATGAAGAATTAAGAGATTATAACAATATTTTTGATACATCAATTATAAATAATAGGGTTGTTAATAAAACCGGTGTTTTATTCCCTCGTTTGGATACTGTAAAGGAGATTGAATATATTCAATCAATTATGAAGACTAAATAAAATGGTATTAATTAAACCAGTTGATACTGGGTTTTTCCCATTTGAATATTTAAATGAAGAGATTCATAAACTATCAGCAAGTGATGGTCCAGTCTTCTTAATGATTTTATTTGGGTTTATTTTATTTCCATTTGTTTATCGTTTAGGTTATAAACTTCGTTATAAAAGAAAAACTTTTGAATATATTCTTTTTGGAATAGGTATATTTTTATTTCTTTTTGAAATATTTAAACAAATAACGTATGCCAAAATGTATCATTATTTACCTGGTCAAGAAAATTTTGGACATTATTATTGGAAAATATTACCTCTTCAATTATGTTCAATGCATATTTATTTAGCACCACTCATTCCTTTTATTAAAAATAATAAAATTAAACAAGATATAACCTTGTTTATTGGATTATATGCTTTTATTGGAGGAATAGCGGTTTTAGTTGGTGGTTTAGATTTAGTTTTAGGTGGATTCCAACTTAGTGATGGCAGATGGTTTGGAGATTGGGGTTTAGTTGTTCATACTATTGTTTGGCATGTAATATTGATGAATCTTGGTGCTTTAGTATTTGGGTATTATCGAATTGGAGATTTAAAGCCTCATCATATTAAAACTATTGTTATTAGACCATGGTTAATTTGTTTTGCAATGTTGCTTGTTGTTCAAGTTTTAAACGTTATTATTCCTAAATTATTAAATTATAATGAGTGGGTTGAAGGATTTAATCTTTGGAATGTTGGTTGGACTTATGGTTTCCAGTTGCCTATATTAAGCAAGGTGTTTGTAACTGAACCTATTTGGATTGGTGGAGTTATTTCAACTTTTATTTATGGTTTTGCTTTGCTTCTTGGAGCTTATTTAGTATTATTTGTAATCATTTTTATAAGAAATTTAAGCAGTAAATTGAATAAAGTTGTTGTTTATACAAAGGATACGACATATTAGTATTTACATCTTGTAATTTTTGATATAATACTTACAGGAGGCTTTTAATATGGCAAAATGGTTTGATGGTCTTGATAAATTAGTCAAAATTATTCTCCTTATTCCAATTTGGGGATGGATTTTTGCAGGACTCTATAGAATTTTTACATATGTTGATAACAAAAAGAATCCAGTTACATTAGTAATGGGTATTTTATGTATTATCCCAATTGTTGGATTTATCTTCTCAATTATTGACATTGTAACAGTTGCTACAGAAAATAAAATCAAGATTCTTTGCGAATAGTTAG
>JAEDOI010000056.1 GCA_016302065.1 Bacilli bacterium
AAGAACAATAGCATCATCGATCCTATTGTTGAAGTATTTAAAATCAAGGAAGAGTTTAAGCGAAGACAAGAACTAAAACAATTAGATAAAGCACCTAAAAAAATTAAAGATGAGCATTACTTACCGGCAACAAAAAACAAGAAGTATCTTTTAATTGTTGAAGGTCAATGTTTATCAGAAAATACTGAAGTTTTAACAAATAATTTTAAAAATGTCAAACTTAAAGATATTGATGTTGGCGCAAAATTATTAAATTCAAGTTATGATGAAGTTGAGGTCTTAGCAAAAACTGAAAAATTAACTAAGACGTTGAAGATCACTTCTAATGGTGAAGAAATTATATGTGGTTATAATCATCCGATTTTTGTTTACAATGTAGAAACTAAACAATTTGAATTTGTTAATGCTAAAGATTTAGACAAAACTAAACACAAATTAGTAAAATCAAAAATCAATGATAAAACAAAAATTTTAAAGGTTATTAATATATATAATAACATAATTAATACAGACGAAACTGAAATTTCGTTTACAGAAAATGATTATTTTGCTATTCTTAGGGATGGAAAGATTTTAAGAGTTAACTCTAACGATTTAAAGGTAAATGATTATTTGATATTATCGTAGAGGAATTAATATGAGATTTTATGAATTGAATGAAGGAATTTCTTATAAAAATTGCTTAGATTCTTTTGAATTTGATTTTGAACACGATAATAAAACAGATATTATTAAATTAACAAAATCAATTTCTGTGTATAAGGACTTAGGTCCTTGTACATATTTTGGATATCAGTTTGAGCAAAATGTTGATAAAGATGTCAAAAAGAAAATCATTGATTATTTAAAATACTCAGATGATAAAGATATTAAGCAGCTTGTTGTAAGAGCAGTTAATAGTTTATATGAAGTAGTTGATTTGTCAAAATTCAAAACTATTATATATCCTGAATCCAGTTCAAAACTTAACGAGTTAATAGTTAAAACAATATATCACACTTGTGCAGGCACACTTAATTCATGTGAATTAGTTAAAGAGCTTCCTAAGAATATTGAGTTTGATTACGATTCATATAAAAAATCATTAAAACTTAGGAATGTTCCTTTAAAGGATATTGAAACATCATGCAAAAATGTTGAAAAGATGATGGACAATATCCATAACTTAGAATATTTTAAAATAGGTCAGCATAGTAAAGTAAAATATAGAGAATATTTAAAAAATTTCTTTAAATTCCCTAATCAGGAACAAATTGACACATTTAAAAATCTTCAAAATAGTAAAGTACTAATTATTGATGATATTTCTACAACATATTCAACAATTACATATTTGTTAGAAACGGTAAGAGCTATAAATAAAGATTGTGATATTGCAGTATTCTGCTTGATAGGCAATCATATGAAGGAATAATAATGTTAAACGAATTACAAGAACTATGTTTTAAATTAGAAGATATCGATAGTATCGAAGATAACGGATATGAAAATACTGTTGATATCACGGTTACAGATAAACATGATTTTATTCTAGCAAATGGATTTATCACACATAATTCTGCTTTATCAGGTTTAATGCCATGTATGGGCAGAGATCAATGTGGTTATTTTACTCTAAAAGGAAAGCCATTAAATTCGTGGGATGCTTCACAATCAAAATTTACATCTAATAAAGAATTGAGTTCTTTATATCAAATTATTAAGAATGAAACAGTATTGGAAGATAAAAAAGATGGTGAGTGGTTTAAGTTGACATTAGATGATGGCTCAACTATACTTGTAAACGAAAACGATCGTGTTAAGATAAATAACGATTATATAAATGTAACAGATTTATTAAAGTACTTAGATTAATGAAAATTGAAAGATACAATCCTACTGATCAAGAATTAGTAGAATACAGAAAACACAAAAATACAATTAGACGTAAAAGGATCGTTGATGGTTATGATCATATTGTTTATGCAACTGATCAGGACTTAGACGGATTTCATATTCGCGCTCTTTTATCTGGATTTATCAAGAAATATCTTTTTGATTATTCTGATTATGTTGGAATGCTGGAAACTCCAGTAATTGCAGTTTTCAAAGATGGCAAAATTCAAAGATGGACTTATTCTTTAGATGATAGAGTTGAAGTTAAAAATAATGAAATTTCATTCTATTACAAAGGCTTAGGTTCATGGAATAAAGATGATTTTAAAACCGTTATTAAACAGGATGGTTTAGATAAAATGATCGAACCATTATCATTTAACTATTCAAATAAAATCTTAGATGAATGGTTAGGTTCAAATTCAGATGTTAGAAAACAGTATATTTTAAAAAATGATTTTAATATTGAGGATGTTTAATGGATACTAATTTAGATATCAAGATCGATCAGGCAAGAGCTGAAAATGATATGAATTATCTTATTCAGCAAATTTATACACATCAATTTGCAGATCAAAATTCTCAGATTGAGATAACTTTAAACCCTGTTGTGACCGTTAGACGTGTTGTTGATAACAAGATAGAAGAAAAAACTTATACTTTAGATGATTTTAGGATTAACTAATGTTTACTGTTTTTAAGAAATGCTTAAATCCGAGAGCAGCATTTACAGATGAAGATGTTGGTAAAGTAAATGAATTTGTGTTTTGTCGATGGTTAAGTGGAAATCCCAATACATTACAGCTTGCACAATTCTTTAATCAATATCCAAATGTACCAATGAAATTAAAATTGCAGATGGTACAAAAAGTCGTGAATGGTAAAATTAGATATATTCCGTATCCTAAACAGGAAAAGGATATTAACGAACTCATAAATAAAATTTCTTTATATTATAATATAAACAGCAATATAGCAAAATTATATTTAGAGTTTATATCAAAAGAAGAGATGCATGTTATTGATGAATTTTTTAAGATGCAAGAACAATAATTAGATTTAAATGGAAAGTACGATGATGGCTGGTGTAGTTGTCCTCGTACGAGTGCTAAATTTCCAGCAAGACAAATTCAAACAGTTACTGTATAGTATACAAAAATATTAAAAACTATTAAAAATATTTAAATTTTTTATCATTTTTGCTATTTTTTTAAGAATTAGAATTATAAATAATATTAAAGAGTATTAAAAATGAAAGCAAAAGAAGTTTTAAAATTATTAAATATAACAAGAGTTATTTTACATAATTATGTTGAAAAGTATTAATTATTTTAAAATATCTCTTGATTTTTCTATATAAAAAATTATAATAATATAAGTTATTTTAAAAAGGATTATAAATGCAGTTAAGTGCTAATTTTCTAATTGATTCTAATACGTTCTTTAGAGAGCAATTTTTACTTTCTAAGAACCTTTATAATCAAGGAAGGTACTTAATTAATGAACAATACAACGAAAATAAAACTTTTATAAATGAAACAACATTAAATAGAAAATTAAGATCTGAATCAAATCCTGAATATAATAACTATAAAAAATTCTGTAAAGCTAAAGTTGCTCAAAATACACTTAGAGCTTTATGTAAATGTTATAAATCATATTTTAGAGCAATTAAAGATTTTAAAGTAAATCCTTCAAAATATAAAGGAATGCCTAAACCACCTAAATATAAGGACACTTTAGGTATTCTATATTTTGACTATCAGTCAATTAAAATTAAAGATCAGTTTATAGTTATTAATAAAGAACATAAAGTTCATATTCCTAATGAAGTTTATAAAGAGGAATTAAAGAACTTTAAAACTATAAACTTTATTCCTAAAGGAAAGAAAATAAGAGTAACTATAAGTTATGAAGCAGAAACAACAAACGAAGATTTAAACATAAATGAGTATTTAAGTATTGATTTAGGTATGAATAATCTTTGTTCTTGTGTTTCTAAAGATGATTGTTTTATTTTAAATGGAAAACCTTTAAAGTCTATAAATCAATATTTTAATAAAGAATTAAGTAAATTAAAATCTGAAAGACCTTTAAAAGGTGATAAACAAGATTATAATTATAATAAAAGTAAAATTGAAACTTTATCTCTAAAACGAGAATTAAAGATTACAGATATACTGCATAAGGCATCAAAATACCTTGTAAATTATTGTGTGAAACACAAAATTGGTACAATAGTGTTTGGTAGAAATAAAGATTGGAAAGACTCCATTCAATTGGGTAAACAAACCAACCAAAATTTTGTTTCAATTCCATTTTATAAGCTATTGAACTTTTTGAAGTATAAATGTAAGATGATAGGTATAAATCTTGTTACACAAGAAGAATCCTATACATCCAAGTGTGATTCTTTAGCTTTTGAAGAAGTTAAGTATCACACTAAGTACAAAGGAAGTAGAATTAAACGAGGTTTATTTTTATCTTCATTAGGTAAAGCTATTAACGCTGATATTAATGGAGCTTTAAATATTCTACGTAAATATCTACATTTAAAAGAAGTCAATGAGTTT
>JAEDOI010000057.1 GCA_016302065.1 Bacilli bacterium
ATTTCTAAGTAATTTTTTATTTTTACTTCGTCATCTTGGTAATAAGTCTTTCTATCAACAGCTTTATAAATATCATCATCACCAATTATTGTTTCGTTCTTATCGTTATTCGTTCTCATTGAAAAATAAGCTTCGTTTCCGTTATCAATACAAACAGCGGAATTAATATTAATGTATTCAATCAATGGAATTAGTTTATCCATCCCACTAAATAATTTCCTTTCAAAGGTACTAATTAATCCTGCTAAAACAATATCTTTCCCTTGATTTGCCCATTTCTCACAAAAGATAAAATTATCCTTAAAGAATTGAATCTCATCAATAAAAATAATATCATAACCATTAATAATACCATCAGCTTCCATTAAGTATTTACAAATAAAGTCATTCAATATTACATGTTTATATATCACTTTATCTTTTGATACTGAATAATTGCTATCGTGAGTAATGCAATTATTATATCTGTTATCATCTAAATACTTAATCAATAAACACTTCTTTTTAGCTAATGAACATTTAATATAATCATTCATCAATAAATTACTCTTACCTCCAAACATAGGACCACTATAAAACTTAATCTTACCTGAAAACATCGCTAAAAAGAGAAAAAGGGATTAAAAAGGGGGTTAAGAATATTTATATGAAGATATTAAATATTGTATTTTGAAATCAATTTTTTACTTAATTAATTACTTATTGATGTTGTGTTATTGATATTATTTTAATTACTTGTCAATGCTAATATATTGGTTATTTATCTTTAAAGATAAATAAAGAACTTAAAAAACATTAAAAAGCATTAAAATCTGTTAATTTCTTGCATTTGTAAGGTGTTCTAAATGAAATTACATTTTTATCAGCATAAATAATTTCATTAGTTCCTGCATTAATTCTATTGTCAAATTTCTTATTCATTGCTGAAAAATAAGCTTTACTATCAACATATGGCATTGAATTCCATTTATTCATCTCTTTATTGAATGTATTAGGATGGACTAATGTCATTTTGTTATCAAAAATACATTCATTAGGGAAACAGGAATATTTTTCTCTAATATATTTCCATTCTTTATTTCCATCTGTTTTAGTTTGTAAATAAAGTCTATATTCATCATCTCTATTTAATTGATTCTTTGCTGCTATGTATTCGTTTAATGTTGTATTCGGAGCGTAATTTGTTACTTCTCTAAATCCTGGTCCTGATTTAGCAGGACAACCAAAATAAAAATTATCAGTCATTTAATGGTACTTATATAAAAATTGAACATTTATTTATTTTTAGGTAATTAAAAAAATATGGAAAAGATATTATTTAATAACAGTTACATTATTATTAGTGACAATAAATTAGGTAATGATTTTAGATGTGAATACATTTTAAAGTCATTAGATGATTTACATAATCAAAAGATTAAAACATCAAATAAAGATACAATTACCAAAGATAAAATAAACCAAATAATAAATTTAGGGATTAATGAAATGTTTAATAAATTATTTGATTGTGAATATGGATAATATTTTAGGTGTTTTTAAATTTTAAAATTTAAAAAGAATCAATCAATTATTGCTTTGTTTCTGTTTCTTTAGTTTCTTTAATAACTTCTCTAACAATCTCTTTAATACTTCCAATATCTGAATTAGTATTTAGTTTTTCATTAATATATTCTTGATTAATTCCATCAGGATTCATTACTTTACGGCTAGAATGCCATTCGACAACATCTAACGGATAACCTGATGTAAGATTATCTTTAATTGTACATCTTCCATTTGCAGGAACACAAACAGGAAGATTTAATCTTTGGTTATTCTTGTACCATAACTCCGGAGGGATATAATTTCTGCCATAATCTTCTTCCTTTGTTTTGTAATCTGTTGGAATGAATAATTGATTTGCATTAATATATGAGAAATCCCCAAATTGATAAATATTTTCATCTGTTATTACGCTTCCATCATAATCTAATTCATTCTTTCCTTTAAATGCTTTTTTATATTCCTTCTCTTGATTATCAAATCGTTTTTTCATTTCTTCATTAATTGCTTTCTCTTCATCTGTTAAATTTACGTATTTATCCCCTGTTTCTTTTAGTTTGTAAGTTTCAGGTGTTGTATTTTCATAAACTTTATCCTTTGTTTCTTGTTTATTTGTGGTAAGTTCAATATTAATTGGTTTTTCAGGGATTATTGTCACATCTTGATTTAATTCTGATTTATTAATTACCTTATCTAATCCATTTGCATTATCATTTGTAATTGTTGAATCAGTTGATGAGTTGGTATTTTGTGCTTCATCTGATCCATCAACTATTTTATGATCAATTTTAATATCATCTTTCAATATTGAACTACTCCCTTTAATTTTACCGTCTCCTGTACTCATAAAATCTATATTATCTGTTACTTTATCTGTTTCTTGATCAAAAAATTCAATCTTAACATCGAATAAATTAAGTAACAATAATATTATGATTATTACGAATATTAACACTACCCAGAAGTTATTAAAATTCATACTTTAGCCTTTGTTTATATATTAGTATTAAGAATATCAAAATCAAACACAATAAAATATAATGCAACAATACAAAAGGACGAAGTTTAATAATCAAAGGGTTTAATGTTGCAAATAAAAATGATTCTGTTTCGTTATTATCTTGGTGATTAGTTAATATTGAACTAGCATCCATAAATCAAATATATAATTCATCAATAAAATATTGGAGTGATCAATTACTTAATAATTCATTAAATATTAATATTTAATGATAAACAATTAAGATTTAATAGAAACCACATCCTCCCCGTGCGCAATTGCAACCACCATCTAGTGCAAATGGAAGTTCTAATGTTTCTTCTTCAATTCCACCTCCTCTTTTGGCTTTCTTTTCTTTCTTAGCTTTTTTAGTTTCTTTTACATCATCCTCAGGATTTGATGGTGTTTCTTCTTTCTTCTTTCCAAAATACTCTTCTATTCTCTTTCTCTTATTTTCAACAGCTTTTTTAAGATCAATCTTTTTAACTACTGCGGGAGTTGTTGCTTTAAGTAGTAATTCTGATTTCTCATAATCTTTAAGTGTTTTAAATACTTCAGGATCATATTTAGCTCTGATTGTTTGGTAAATCTCACTTCTAACAGCTCTAAGTTCTTCAGGGTTAATATTAGGATAAACAGATTTAATTATTTCTGTTGTTTTTCTGTTAAATTCAGTTGCTTTTTCTGAATATTGTCTTTTCTTACCACCGACTTTTTTATTGTAAAGGCTTGATATGAAAGTGTTAAAATCACCTCCTGCTTGGTTATATTCGTCTTCTTCATCTTCTTCTCTGACATCTTCATCATCGAAGAAATCAGGAACACCAATAACACCTCCTGATTGGTTATATTCTTCTTCATATTCTTCTTTATAGTCTTCTCCAACATCTTCATCATCGAAGAAATCAGGAACACTAATAACACCTCCACTTTGTTTTATTTGTTTGACTTGATCATTAAATTTTTGGACAGTATTTGATTCTGTTGTTTCTGTTGATTCTTTCTTTGGAGTAGTAGCAGATACTGGAGTAGTAGCAGATACTGGAGAATCAACCGCTACTTTTTCTAACTTATTAACTAATGCCTCTGTTGCTGTTGATTCTTGAATGCTATCAACTTCAACTTTTTTAGCCTTATTATCTTTGACCTTATCAGAATCACTATTAATATCAATTGTTGTTTCATCGTTGCCTTTTGATTCGCTTGAAGTAAATATTCTATCAAGGACTATTTCGTTAGCAGTTCTTTTATTCTTTAGATTCATAACATCCTTTTTTAGTTGAATTGTTGCAAATGAATCCTCACCACCAAAAAATTCATCTTCATAATCATAATCATTAAATTTATTCATTAGTCTAGGTCTAACTGTTCTTTTACTTTTCGAGCTTTTCTTTGTTCCTCCAACTATTGTAGGTTGTTTTGCTATTGATGAATCAGATGGTTTTGGTGCTATTGATGAATCAGCTATTGATTGAAGTGGGCTAATAGTTAAGCTAATGGAATCGTTTTTTTTCCATGTCTCCGAATCAAATAATTTCGGAAGAACTTTCATATTTTTAATTGTCACTTCTAAAGACATTTTAAAATAAGTGATGCCTATCTAAATTTTTATATATTAATGAAAGGAAAATAAAATTATTCACCAAATTTTAAAAAATCATTCAATATTATATAAAAATATCGATTGCACCACATGAATAAAGATAATATTAATATCATTGTTGGCATAATTGCAATTGCTGTGATTGTAATAATTGCAATTAAAATATTTAAACCGCAGAATACAGAAACATTTAGAAAATTTATCCAGAAGAAGGAATATATGGATAATGTTAGCTTTGATGAAACAAAAGAGGGTAACATGAATAAATTAGTAAAT
>JAEDOI010000018.1 GCA_016302065.1 Bacilli bacterium
TTTGTTTCTTTATTTTTTTCCATCATAGATGAAATAAAAGATAAATTTCGATATCCTTCTTCGTTTTTAATGTATAAAGAAAAGATATGGTCTTCTATTTTAAGTTCCATTCCTAAGATTGGTTTAATGTTATTCTTTATACATTTAGAATAGAATTTTGGAAGACCATATAAAATGTTAATATCGCTTATACCTACATATTTATATTGACACTTTAAAACATTGGAGATAAGTGAATCGATTTTAACTCCACTTTGTAAAAATGAGTATCCAGTATAAATATGTAAAGGTATAAAATTCATTTTATTTTGTATTATCTATTACTACTTGATCTAAATCTTTAATAAATTGATCTAATTCAGTTAAATCTTTAATTTGAGCACCACTTGCTGAAGCATGACCGCCACCTTTATATTTTTTAGCAACTTCATTAATTACAAAATTCCTGCTTCTAATTGAAATTCTAAAACAAGGTTCTGTAATATCTTCAGTAATTGAGCACCAAATGTTAATTCCTTGATAAGTTGAAAAGAAATTAACATTATCTTTTCCTTGTTCACTAGCAAGATGTAGTGTATCTAAATCTTTTTGAGTCATAATATAATATGCTACGCCATGTTCACTAATTTTATAATTATTCAAAATAAATTTAATAACTTCTAATTTAGATAAATCATCTTGATACATTGATTCATAAATTTTTACAATATTAATATTTCTTTCTAATAAACATTTAGCAACTTCAAATGAAAGAGGAGAGGTGGAAGAATATTGGAATCTACCACTATCTCCAACAAGTCCAATATAAAAATATTTACTAGCTTCAGCGCTTAATGGATATTTTTTAAACGAAAGAAGCATTGAACAAACTTCTTCAGCTGCAGCAGCTTTTGAAGTATCAGTAATTTCATCATCAAAAATATTATCTGTAACAGGATGGTGATCTAATTTAAATTTATATGTAGCTTTTTCAAAACGAGGGTCAGCAATTCTTTTTTTATCACCTACATCAACAATAATTGCTAAAAATTCATCATTAAACCACTCATCATTTACTTTATCTGTTTCAGGAAATAATCCTCTTGGAGTAAAAGCGATATGATTATCACCTAAAACCTTAATATCTTTATCTTTAAAATTATCTTTTAACCATGTAGCTAATCCAAATTGAGTGCCTAAAGCATCAAAATCTGGTTTAATATGTCTAAAAACAGCAATTTTTTTAAAGTTCTTTACTTGAGCAAGAAAGTTTTTATATTGTTTTTTAAATTTCTTAGCATCTTGAGCAATATATGAATTACAAGTAAACATATTATTTACACCCAATATTATAAGCATCACGAGCAATCATGACTTCTTCATCAGTTGGAATTACAACAACTTTAATTTTTGATTCTGGAAGTGAAAGAACAGCTTCTTTTCCTCCAAATGTTGCTTCATTAACTTTATTATCAATCTTAATTCCAAGTGCTTCATTGATTCTTTCAAATACTAACTCACGATATTCAGGAGCATTTTCTCCAATTCCAGCACTAAATATAATAAGATCACATCCTCCGAGTCTAACAAAATATTGCCCGATAAAATCAGCAACTCTTCTTCCCCAAAGTTTCATAGCTAAAAGTGAATCGTGATTGCCTTTTCTTGCTTCAGCATCAACATCTCTACTATCGTTAGAAACTGTTGATACACCATATAATCCACTAGCTTTATTAAATTCTTGGAAAACTTCTTCGTTTGTTTTCCCACTCATTTTTAATACTTGATAGTAAACTGATGGATCCATATCTCCAGTTCTAGAATTCATCATAATTCCTCCACATGGAGTAAGACCCATACTTGTTGCTACACATTTCCCATCTTTTACAGCGGTGATAGAAGCGCCACTTCCTAAATGGCAAACAATAATTCTAGAATCTTTTTTACCGTTTAAATATTTGTTAATTCCAACTTCACTAAGATATTTATGACTTGTTCCATGAGCACCATATCTTCTAATCATATATTTTTCAGTGTATTCTTTTGGAATTGCATAAGTATAATCTTCTTCTTCCATAGTTTGATGGAAAGCAGTATCAAATACAGCAATATGAGGTGTGTTAGGTAATACTTCTTTAAATGCTCTATAACCAGTTAAATGTGCAGCATTATGAAGTGGAGCAAGTGGAATTAATGATTCAATTTTATTATATGTATCTTCATTAAATAATTCGCTCTTTGAGAAATATGGACCACCTTGAACTACTCTATGCCCAGTAGCTTTAATTTCATCATAACTTGAAATAATATGTTCTTTTAATAAAGCATCAAGGACAATTTTTACAGCTACTCCATGATCCTTTACAGGTACGATTACCTTATCTTTTTTATCATTGTATTTAAGTTGAAAGATTCCATCTTCATGTCCAATTCTTTCAACAATTCCAGAACAGATAACTTGTTCTTCAGGCATTTCAAATAATTTAAATTTCAAACTACTTGAGCCACAATTTACAGCCATTATTTTTTTCATTTTTTATTTACCTCGCTTCAATGAATTATTATATTAAATTTTATTTATTCTTTAAAGTTTAATTTATAATTATTAATAATTATAAAAATAAGAACTATTTAATTATTGAATTACCTTTATTTCCTAATTTACATTAATTTTAACATTATTAAATGTTTATTTACAAAAATAGTTGGGAAAACATATTGTTTTTTTGAAAATAAGCGGTAAAACATATGGTTTTTTTATAATACATTAACATGATAATTATTTAAAAATTCAGTAAAACATATTAATTTTTAAAAAAATAGTTTGATAAATATAAATATATTTTGTAAATTAAATCTAATATTTAATCGGAGGACACACATAATGAGATTAAGAAGAGAAGCTGTCGATATGATTAAAGAGATATGTTCTCGTTATAAAAATGAGCCATCTCCTTTAATGCTAGTCTTAAGTGATGTACAAAAAGAATATGGTTCTCCAAAAGATCACAAACTCTTACATACAACTTATAATAAGAATATAGAAAAATATCCAGATTAATTGAATATATCGAAATTTTATTAAAAAAAATTCAATAAAAATGATAAAAGTGCGATAATCATCGCACTTTTTTCTTATTTATGTAAATTTTAAAAATAATTAAAATATTATTTTGCAAAAAACTAAAAAAACATTGATAAAATCAATATTTTTCTTGATTTGAAGTCTATAAATTGATAATATGAAAGCGCTTACAACTTATTACAATAAAATTTGCCGAATAATTAATAAAAAAATCGGCGTTTTGTTGTCTATTTTATTTATTTTTATTATAGATAGGTTTGAAGCTTATAGAGGAGTGTATTAATGACACAAGAAAAGACTGAAACCATGAATGGTTATGGAGCTGCTGAAGAGCTTCAATATGAGGGAAATCCTACAAAAGTCAAAGAATCTTCAGATGATTATTTCGTTTCGTTAAAACATATCGACAAAATTTATGATAATAATGTTCAAGCAGTTTTTGATTTCAATCTTGACATTAAAAAACATGAATTTATTGTCTTTGTTGGTCCTTCTGGATGTGGTAAATCTACAACTTTAAGAATGATTGCTGGTCTTGAAGATATCACAAAAGGTGAATTATACATTGATAATGAATTATGCAATGATAAAACACCTAAAGATAGAGATATCGCCATGGTCTTCCAAAGTTATGCTCTTTATCCTCATATGTCTGTTTATGAAAACATGGCATTTGGTTTAAAAATTAGAAGAATGCCAAAATATGAGATTGATAAGAGAGTTCATGAAGCAGCAAGAATTCTTCAAATTGAAGAATATCTTGATAGAAAACCAAAAGCACTAAGTGGTGGACAACGTCAAAGAGTCGCTTTAGGTAGAGCAATCGTTAGAAATGCTAAAGTCTTCTTGATGGATGAACCATTATCTAACCTTGATGCTAAATTAAGAGTTCAAATGAGAAGTGAAATTGTTAAACTTCACCAAGCTTTAGGTGCAACTACAATTTATGTTACTCATGACCAAACAGAAGCTATGACAATGGCAAGTAGAATTGTCGTTATGAAATTAGGAAGAATTCAACAAGTAGGAACTCCAATTGAAATTTATAATCACCCAGCAAATTTATTTGTTGCCGGATTTATTGGATCACCCGCAATGAATTTCTTAAAAGTTAAGTATGATAGTGTAAGACATGTTGCTACTACAACAGATAACAAAGAAATTGTTATACCAGAGTCTTTAGTTAAAGGAAAAGATATACCAAGTGAAGTAATTCTTGGAATTCGTCCAGAAAACATTATTCCTTGCTTAGAAGATGGCGATAATAGTTACTTAATTAATGTCAATGTTGCAGAACTTCTTGGCAATGAATATTATGTACATACTAATTTTGGTGGAACTGATTTAATAGCTAAGTTCCCAGCTGAAAAAATCATTCGTGCTAATGATGTATTAAAAGTTAAGTTCAATGGTGAAAAGATTCATTTCTTCGACATTGAAACTGAAAAAGCTATTTAAGGAAATAACTATATTTAGTTATAGAAACATATTGGCCATATTTTTATTAAAATGGCAAGGTATTAATTAGGAGGAATAAAAAAATATGTTTATGAAAAAAGGTTTATTAACCTTAGCTGCAGCTACATGTTTATTCGGACTTGCTAGTTGTTCAAGTGCTCCAAGCACTGAAGGATTTGATCCAAACGAAGGTGAATTTGAAAAGAAAGATTTAACTCTTGCACTTGTTGGAGATTTTAAAGCTGAAGGATTACCAACATGGAATCCAGCTGATTCACAAGATACAGAAGCTTTAAAATTACACAAAGATGAAACAAGAGATGGAATTTACACAGTAACAATTGATATTGCTACAGGTGCTTCATTTAAAGTTATTGCTGGAAGAGCTTGGGGAGCTCCAGATTATGGTTTTGCAAAAGTCGATACTGAAAAATCAACTGCTGCTAAAATTAAAGATGATGGTGGAAATATTGGAATTGTTGAAGGTGGAAAAATGACCCTTGACTTCTATGAATATCCATTCTTAAACAGCGATAAGATTAATCCAGATAAAACACTTATTATTACAATTGAATAATATAACAAAGGAGAATAAAAATTATGAAATTAAAAAATATTAAAGTACTTGCAGTTAGTTTAGTAGCTTTAGGTGCAGCCGGTGCATTAGCTTCTTGTGGATCTGAAACAGGAACTACAATTGTTGTTTGGGCACCAACTGAAGAACAAGCAGTTATCGATGAAGTTGTAAAAGAATACAATAAAACTGCTGAATATAAAATTAATTATAAATTCACAGCTGTTAGTGAAGCTGATGGTGGTACAACTTTAGGTAATGACCCACAAGTTAAGAATGCTCCAGCTCTTGTTGCTGCTGCAGATGACCACATTTTTGGTTTAGCACAAAAGAAAATTGCTCAAAAATTACCAACAGCTTGGAAGAACTTTGTTTTAGAATCAAATACTGAAGTTGCTATTAAAGGTGCTTCATATAATGGTGATGTATATGGATTCCCAATTTCAACAGATAACGGATATTTCTTATATTACAATAAAGAAGTAATTAAAGACGAAGACAAAGGAACACTTGAAGGAATTTTAGCCGCATGTAAAGCTGCTAATAAGAAATTTAGAATGGATCTTGCCAATGGTTGGTATGTTAATTCAATTCCACAAGCTCAAGGTATAACTGGAACAGAATCATTATCATTTACTGCAGATGCAGATGGTATTGCAATTTATAATATTGGTTGGGATACAGAAATCTCTGCTAAAGCTTTTAAAGCTGTTAACGAATTAATTAATGTTACATATAAAGATACATTAATTATGGGTGCTGACGATGTTATGACTGGTGGATTCCAAGATGAATCAGTTGTCGCTGGTGTTAGTGGAACATGGATGCAACCTGCTCTTGAAAAAGCTATTGGAGCAGAAAATCTTGGCGCTTGCAAACTCCCAACATTTAACGTTGAAGGAACAGCTCACCAAATGGCATCATTTACTGGTACAAAAGTTTATGTTATCAATAAATATAGACCATCAGAAGAACAAAGAATGGCTGCTGATTTAGGAAAATTATTAACATCTAAAGAAGCTCAATTAGTTAGATTTAGATTAAGAAATTCTCTTCCATGTAATAAAGAAGCTTTATTAGATCCAGCTTATACAGAAAATATTTCTCTTGGTGGAGCAGCTCTTGTTGAACAAAACCAATTCGCTGCTGTTCAATCTCAATCAGCTGAAGGAAGATATTGGGATGTAGGAAAAGCTATGGGTCAAGCTATTTATGATGGCAAACTTGCAGAAGGTGAATCTGCTGGAACAGTACATACAGTTGCTGAATGGAAATCATTCTTAGAAACTCAATGTAATTCTTTAAGAAAGAGCGGAAAATAATTAATTAAAAATATTTTTGAACTAATGGTCAAATGGCCATTAGTTCATATTTTATTTTAGAAGATTAAACATAAAACGAATGTTTAAAAATATTCTAGGTTTTTTTCTGATTTGTTTAGAAAACGACTTAGAATATTTGCATTTAAAACTATTGGAGGAAAACAAATGGAACAGGAAGATAAAAGCATTAATACTAATGCTAATTCTAATGTATTCACCAGAAAAGTTCGCCTTCTCAGTAAACCAAGATATTTCTTTGGTAATGTTGGATCTGCATTATTAAAAGCTCTTCTTTGGATATGTGATTTAATTTTGTCAATGATTTTATCAATATGGCATTTTGTCAAATTGATTGGTATTTATTGTTATAAAGGTGTAATTATTGCCTATAAGTTTATTAAAAGAAAATGTCACCAATTTTTATATAACGATTGGAGTGGTAGACTTTCTTTTGTATTGTTTGGTGTTTCAAGCTTAGCTCATGGACAAATAGTTAATGGCATTTTATATTTAGTTTTTGAGATCGGTTATATAGCCTTATTTGTTCTTTATGGTGTACCGTCTATTGGTATGTTAAAAACATTAGGTACTATTGCAAATAGTGGTACTGGTGGAGATGGTGAATTTGGACAAGCTGGTGGTGGACATAACTCAATTTTAATTCTTATATATGGATTATTATGGGTTTTATCAATTATTGTGTTTATTTACATTTGGCTTAGAAGTATAAATAGTGGTTATAATAACTATAGAATTCAAAATTTTAAGAAATTTGATAATGTTATTAATAAAAATAAAGAATTTTCTACAAAGCTAGATAATGATGTAACTCTTGCTTATAGTGAAAATATCAAAAAAGATGTATTTAAGAAACTACATAAAGAAGAAATTGATAATTTTTTAGGTACACTTGAATCTACTTTTGAGATTGAATATTCAAAATATTTGATTGATAACACAATCTCTGAAGCATATTTACATTGTAAAGAAATTAAGAAACAACAATTAGTTATTGAAAAATTAAATAATAAAAAAGATAAATTAATTGAAAAGTGCAATGTTGATTTAGAACAATTTTTAGCAAAACAAGATATAAAATTAAGCTCTAAAACAGCTAAATTAACTTCTAAATATTCTTCAAGCGAGATGACTGAGAAAGATATTAATGAAGCCATTGAACCTGAAATTATTGACTTCAAGGAGATTCAAGATGGACAACTTGAATCTTTCAAAGGCAAACAAAGTTCTAAATTAAATAAAATCACTAACAAAATTAAGAAAGAAAATCATAAATTAAGTGAGATTAACAAAACTTATTCTCCTTATGCTTTTACTTCTGAAACTATTAATAATTCAAAATTTGGTAAATTTAATGTTTATCATATTAAAGTTGCAAATTATGAAACTTGGAAGCGTTTCTTAAGTAATTACGAGACCTTTGTTGATGTTTTTTCTTCAAACATTGGTCATAGTAGTGATAAAAATGCTGAAAATGCTAATGAAAAAATTTTAATTAAGGAAAGAACTTTAGAAAAAGTTGCTGAAATTAATGCAAAATATGATGCATTTGAAGTTAAAAGAGCTGAAATTAATTCTAAAATTAAAGAATTAAAAGAAGCTCATAATGAAAAAGTAAAAGAACTTAAATCTAATAAAGATTTGGAAATGAGTCAAATTTATACTTTATTAGAAGAGGAAGAAGTAAGTTATATTCATGAAAATACTATTTTAATGAATTCTTTAAACGAATTCCCTAGTGTTAAAAATGCTAAGGCAATGAGAAAAGAAGAAATTAAAGAAGTAACTCATGCTGCAAAAAGAGATATCAAGTATTTAAAAACTAATTATTCAGAATATGAATATTGTTTACAAACCTTAAGAGATTATATGATGATTAATTATAAATTCACCTTCAAAGAAGCTAGTGAATTTATTAATTATATGGGATTAAAAATTGGTAAAGATGGTGAAATTGTTTTAAAGAATGGTATTGATGTTGCTAAAGAAAAATTAAGTAAAATTGAAGAAGAAGAACAAATATATTTAGAATCTCATGAGGATAAATATGAAGGTAAGTCAAAAACATTTGTTCAACAAATTAAATCCTTATTTAATGAGAAATTTAATATTACAATTCTTGCCTTACCATTAACTGGAATATGTTTATTTACTATCGTTCCATTAATATTCTCTGTTCTTGTTGCCTTTACAAATTTTGAAAAAGGACACATTCCACCAACAGACTTATTTACTTGGAATGGACTTACAAACTTTATTAATTTATTTAATGCTGATCCAGAAAGCGACTTAGCAATTCTTCCAATAGCTATTGGAAAAACTGTTGTTTGGACATTATGCTGGGCATTAATTGCTACATTCTCTAATTATATTTTAGGTATTATAGTCGCCTTAATGATTAATAAGCAAGGCATTAAATTAAAGAAATTATGGAGAACAGTATTTGTTCTTACAATTGCAATTCCTCAATTTATTTCACTTATGAGTATTGGTATTTTATTAAAAGATACTGGTGCCTTAGGAACTTTATGGTTTAACATATTTGGTTCAAAGTTAGGATTTGCAGAAAATAGTGATAACAATGCAATTTTATCAAAGATTATTATTATTCTTGTTAATATTTGGGTTGGTATTCCTTATACAATTCTTTCTACTACTGGTATTTTACTTAATATTCCAAAAGATTTATATGAATCAGCAAAAGTTGATGGAGCTGGTACTGTAACTCAATTTGTTAAGATTACAATGCCTTATATTTTATTCGTTACTGGTCCATATTTAATTACACAATTTATTGGAAATATTAATAACTTCAACGTTATTTACTTCTTAACTGGTGGTGGTCCTGCTTATCCAGGAAGTGCACTTGCTGGTCTTGGCTACACTGACCTTTTAATTACATTCTTATATAAATTGGTAACAAACCAATCCAATCCTCAATATGGTATTGCTAGTGCTGTTGGTATCGTTATATTTATAATTTGTTCGTTTATATCCATTGTTATGTATAACAAGTCTGGATCTGTTAAAGAGGAGGATCAATTCCAATAATATGAAAAGTTTAAAAGCAGGACGTATTATATCAAACGTCGTAATTTATATTATTTTAATCATAATGTCTATATTATGGGTTTTGCCTATCGTATGGCTTGTTCTTCAATCCTTCTCAGGCGATGGATTAGCTTCTAGATCAAGACTTATTCCAAAAACATTTACATTCAGCAATTACATCAACTTACTTACTGGAAGTTCAAGTAGTGATGCTGTAGTTCATGCTCTTGATGGAAAATTTCCAATTTGGATTTTAAACACATTAATTGTTTCTGTTCTTGTCTGTTTAATTTCTACTGTTTTTGTCCTTGGAACTGCATATGCACTTTCAAGATTTAGATTTAAAGGCAGAACGATGTTAATGAAATTGAATCTTGTTATTGGTATGTTCCCTGGATTCCTTTCTATGATTATCATGTATTGGGTCATGAAAGAAATATTCCATCTTCAAGGTTCATATTGGTCACTTGTTATTATTTATAGTGCCGGTGCTGGTGGTGGATATTACATCTCTAAAGGTTTCTTCGATACAATTTCAAAGTCTATCGATGAAGCTGCTATGATAGATGGAGCTACTAAATCTCAAATTTTCTGGCAAATAATTTTACCACTTGCAAAACCAATCGTTGTTTATACAATCCTTACGTCATTTATGGGTCCTTGGGGAGAATATGTAACTTCTAGTTATATTGTTGGTCTTCAAAACATTGATAACTGGACGGTTGCAATTGGACTTTACAAGATGATGTCTGATTATCAATATTCAATTACATATTACACTCAATTTGCAGCTGGAGGTGTATGTGTTGCTATTCCAATTACCGCTTTATTCCTTGGTTTACAAAAATATTATGTTAGCGGTGTTACAGGAGGCGCAGTTAAAGGTTAAAAATATGAAGAAGAATTTATTAAAATATACTTTAATAATTGCTTCTTTCATCGTTTCAAGTTGCTCACCATCATCTCCATCTTGTGATCCTGATTTTGAAGATTGCACTTCATTAATCAGTGTAAAGATGGATGATGATAAAAATAAGAATTATGTTATGGACCCTTCTTCGACAAACGAGAAGGGTTCTGTCAATTATGAGATATTTATCAGATCATTTTATGATTCTGATGGCGATGGAATTGGCGATTTTAATGGAGTTAAAGAAAAATTACCTTATTTAAAGGAACTAGGTGTTAAAGATATTTGGTTAATGCCTTTTAATAAAACTAATTCTTATCATGGATATGATGTCGTATCTTATTATGATGTTAATCCAGATTATGGTTCCATTGATGATCTTATTGCATTAGTTAATGAAGCAAAAAAATATAATATTGGAATTGTAATGGATTTAGTTTTAAATCATTCAAGTAAATTTAATCCATGGTTTAATGAATCATATAATGATTATTATAACGGAGTTAGTGGAGAATTTAGCAAAGCTGATTGGTATGTTTGGAGTTTTGATGCATTAGGTGGATATCATAAATATAGAGATTTATATTATGAAGGAGATTTTGATTCATCAATGCCAGATTTCAATCTTTCCTCACCTTCTTTAAGAGATGAAATTAAAAAAATAGTCAAATATTGGATTGATTTAGGAATTAAAGGATTTAGATTAGATGCTGTTTTATATTATTACTACAATAGCCATGAATCTAATATTACTTTCTTAAAATGGCTAAACGATTATATTAAAAGTATTAACGAAGATGTTTATTTAGTTGGTGAATGTTGGACTGATAATCAATCGGTTAATGAATATTATACTTCTGGTGCTGAATCTTTCTTTGATTTTGGAAGTTCTATTAAAGGAAATGGGTATGATTCAATAATCGGAGTTGCAAAAGGAACAATTGGTACAAAAAGTTTTTCTTCTTTTATCGAAAGTAAAGAAAATGTAAGAAAAGAAAATAATCCTAAAGGCTATTCAAGTTATTTTTTAAGTAATCATGACATGGATAGAGTAAGTAAAAATTGTTATGGAGAATATGCAAAAGCTGTTGCTTCTTGCTATCTTCTTCTTCCTGGAACACCTTATATTTATTATGGAGAAGAAATTGAAATGGTTGGTGAAAGATGTACTTCTCCTGATGATAGAAGCGATGTTAAACGTCGTTTACCTATGGTTTGGTCTAAAAATGATGCAACTGGGAAATGTAAATTTCCTGAACAATCTAGAAAAGATTTAGATAATACAAAACAAGTTGAAAACGGTGTTAATGACATGCTTAAAGTTAATTATTCTTTGATAAATCATTATAAAAAAGTTATAAATGTTAGAAATAAATATCCTTTTATTAAACATTCTTATTATAAAGATTTATCTACTTCAATTAATAGTAATGAAAGAGTATTAGCTTATGAATTAAGCTTAAACGATGAACGTATCGTTGTAGTTCAAAATTTTAATTCTGTAAATGTTGAAATTGATGTTTCTAACGTAGCAAATACTATTTTAGATTCTATTAATACTGCTAAAAAAGTACCAACAATTAAAGATGGAAAACTTAAAATTGGTGCATTTTCTACAGTAATTCTTAATTAAGGAGAAAATTATGAAAAAAAGTTTAAAATTTTTATCTCTTATTGGTGTAAGTGCTTTATTATTTGCTTGTAATAATACAAATAATGAAGGTGATGATCCAACTAAGCCTATTGTTCCAAAAGAAGAAGGTGTTTTAAATATTAATTATTTAAGAGATGACAATAATTATTCTTCATGGGCTCTTTGGGTTTGGGCTGATGGAAAAGATGGAAACGAATTTGAATTTACATTAACTGGAGATTATGGAGCAATTTGCCAAATAGATTTATCAGATGAATATTTTAAAGATTGTCTAGATGGAGATTTTGGAGTAATTGTTAAATCTAAAGGTAGTTGGGATAAAAAAGATGTCGAAGAAGATAGATTTTTTAATCTTAGTAGTATGACAAAAGAAGATGGATATTACAATATGTATCTTGTCACTGGAGATAATAATATATATTTTGATTCTTCATTAGTTACTTTAGAAAGAATTTCTTCAGCAATATTAACGACAGATTTAAAATTTAAAGTTGTTTGCTCTAGACCAGTAAAAGAGTATTCAATTTTAGAAAATAATACTGTAATCCATAAAGAAGAAAATATAAATAAAACATTAATTAGTATTAAACTTACTGATAAGGTATTAAGTGTAAAAAATAAATATTCTGTTTCTGTAACATTTGCTGAATCCAATAAAGTTATTGAAAAAACAATTACGACCTCAGTTCTTTATAATAGCGATGATTTTGCTAAGTCTTACAACTATGATGGAGAATTAGGTGCTATTTACACTCCTTCTTCAACAACTTTTAGAGTATGGTCTCCTGTTGCTACTAGTATTAACCTTAATTTATATGAAAATGGAACCCCTGTAAAGATTGATAGTTCTAAAGGAAGCGATGTAGTTTACGCAACTTATGAACTTGAAGCAAAAGAAAAAGGAATTTATGAAATTACTGTTAGTGGTGATTTAAGTGGAAAATATTACACATATGAAGTATTTAATAATATTAATGCTCCAAGTGGTGTGGAAGTTGTTGACCCTTATGCAAAAAGTACAGGTGTAAATGGATTACGTGGTATGGTTGTTGATTTTAGTAAAACTAATCCAGAAAATTGGGAGGAAATTTCTTATCTTCCACTTGATAACAAAGAATTAACAGTATATGAAACTCACATTCAAGATATAACTTCATCTTCTTCATGGAGTAAACAAGCAAGTGATTTAGAATATCAAAAAACTTTCTTAGGAGCATGTTTAGACAATACTTCTTATACTGAAAACAATAAGACTGTAACGACTGGTTTTGCTCATATTAAAGAATTAGGAGTTAATGCTGTTCAATTATTACCTATTTTTGATCAAGATAATGATGAAAAAACAATGAAATTTAATTGGGGTTACAATCCATTAAATTACAATTCACTTGAAGGAAGTTACTCAACTAATCCATATGATGGTTATACTCGAATTAAAGAATTTAAAACTCTTGTAAAAGAATATAACAAGGCTGGAATTGGAATAATTATGGATGTTGTTTATAACCATGTTTCAAATTTAACAAAATCTAACTTCAATTACTTAATGCCAAAATATTATTATAGATATAATGGTGATGCTCCAACAAATGGAAGTGGATGTGGTAATGAAACTGATTCAGAAAGATATATGTTTAGAAAATTCATGAAAGATTCAACCGAATTTTGGATGAAAGAATATAAATTATCTGGATTTAGATTCGATTTAATGGGTTTACATGATCTTACCACAATGAAAGAATTATCTAGTAATCTTAAATCTATAAACCCATATAGTACAGTTTATGGAGAACCTTGGATGGGTGGATCATCTCCTTTATCAAGTAGTGCAAGTGCTAAACAAGATAATGCCTCAAGTTATGAAGGATATGGAGCATTTAATGATAAATTTAGAGACGCTTTAATTAGAGGTGGACTTAGTGACAAGAAAGAAAGAGGTTGGATTAACAATAATACTAAAGTTGATCAAGGTGATGTTAATAAGATTCTTTCTGGATTGAATGGTGAATTATTTATAAATGCTGCAAACAAAGTAAGTGATCCAAACAAGAATGTAATTTATGTAACATGTCATGATAATTACACTCTTGCTGATAGAATGGAAGCTAGTGAAGTTACTTCAAAAGAGGAAATTAAGAAGATGGCAATGCTTGCTAATTCGATGGTATTTTCATCAAAAGGGACAACATTTATGTTAGCTGGAGAAGAATTCCTTAGAACAAAACAAGGTGATTCTAATTCTTATCAATCATCCTATGAAGTCAATGAGCTTGATTATAGTTTAAAAATTAAAAATGCTGATATGTTTAATAACTATAAAAAATTAATTAACTATAAACAAACAAATGAAGTTCTTCATTCTGATAAGACAAATAGTGATAAATATATTCTTGAAGCAAGTTCATTAAATAATGGATCAACTATTGTTGTACATACAAAAGATCTTATTAACAACAAAGAGTCATTAGTTGCATTCAATAATGGTATTGAAGGTAATGAAACTGTTGATTTTAGTGGATATTCATTATATTTAGATACTTTAAATAAAGAGAATTTCACATTATCAAATGCAGTTAAATTAGAACCATATCAAACAATTATTGCTACTAAATAATAACTAATAAAAAATGCCTATATTATTTACATTATAGGCATTTTTAATTTTAAACTTTTCGAATTATTTTATCTTGCTTATATACTAATAAATAAAAATCAATAAAAACAACATTAATTATGACTAAAATTGAAAAATTTATAAGTAAAAATTTAACACCAATAAAAGCATTATTAAATATTAATCCTAAATTAACAAAATATATAATTAATGAATAAACAAAAATTAAAATAGATAATAGTAAAATAATATTTATTGCTACAAGGAATTTCTTATTTATATCAAAATTTTTATTATCAAAAAGAAGATAATGTATGAATTGTCCTCCTTTAAAAAAGGAACGAATAATATCATAAAGTTGGAGCAAAATAAAAATGCTTAGAATAACCAAACATAGTGAAAATATAATACATTCTTCTTTATTTTCATAACTTAACGAAGAAATGATAGTCATTACCAATGAATAAATTGTAGCACCTAGTAATGAGGAAAGTGATAGTAAATAAAATATACGATAAATTGTTAATTTCATACATTTAATTATATCTAAATTAATTAAAGAAAGACATATTTTACTATAAAATATGTCTATTATTTAATATAATTATTCTATGTCTAAAATTTATTTAGCTAAAAAATCAAAAAGAATATTTGCTAGATTAGTTGATGTTTTAATATTATTTGTATTAACATTAGCAACTTTTTTTGCTTTAACTCCACTTACTTTTGATAGCAAAACATATAATGAAAACGTCAATTCTTCATTAATTTATTATGAAAATAGTGGTTTATATTTAAAAAAGAAAAATGGTTATTTTTCTTTTACTTCAATAATTGATTTTAATACTATTGAATCATTAACTAATTTTGAATACGAAGAAGGTGAAACTAAAACAAATATAAATATGTTAAAAAGTTTATATACTTTTTATAGTGAAAAATATGTAGATTATGATGGAACATATAATCTCTCGCTTGATACATTTAAAACAAATATCCTTAAAATAAATAGCGAAGTTAGCAATATTAAAGATTTTATTGTTACTGAAAATAATGTTAACATTACATTAATTGATGAAACTTTAGACAAAACAACGATTCTTTTTATTTGTGATACATTCTCTAAAGCTGCTGATATTGTTAATAAATGTTCTGCTGTTCAAGCTATTGAAAATGAAAATAAACAAATATTATTAAATTCAATATTATATGTTTTTCCTTGTTTATTTTTCTATTGTTTCATTTTAGAATTTTTAATTCCTGTTTGTTCAAAACATGGTGAAACAATTGGAAAATATATATTTAAATTAATGGTTATATCAAAAGATGGATATGAACTTGAAAAAATATATTATTTACCACGTTTTTTATCTTATTTAATAATAGAAGTTATACTAAGTTTTGCAACAATTGGTGGAACATTTTTAATTAGTTATACAATGTTTCAATTTACAAAAAAGAGAAGATGTATTCATGATTATTTATCAAAAAGTTGCGTTGTAGATAAGGAATTATCATTTGTTTTTAAAAACAAAAAAATAGAGGAAGCTTATAAAAATAAATATGGTGAAGAATACGAACAAGAGTTTAAAGCTAATTAAACCTATAATTTCTAAAAGAATAATCGCATTTTTATTGAATATTCTTGTTTTTGGTGCATGTTCATTAGCACTTTATTTTGCTACGCTTTATGGCGTATTTGCTACTGGATTTAATTATATTGATAATCAAAATTATATAAATGAAGTAAAAAAAGATAATAACTTGAATTTAAAAGAAGATTTAACTTATCAAGAATATGAAAAAGTAGTGAATAAATTTTATTATGAGACTTATCCTGATCAAATATTTAATTATTATCATGAATATGATGAAAGAATTTCTTCTTTAACTCACGCTTATAATGTTTTTGTCTTAAATTTGCCTGTTGAACCAACAGTTGAATATTATCAAACTGAATATTTTAAATATCAACAATTAAGTGATGGATCATTTGATGTTAATGCTAAAGCTATCCAAATTAGTGGTAGTGGAAAAAGGTATGAAGCAAATATGCAATCTTTATTTTATATGAGTTATTCTCATTTAAAGGATTTTGTTTATAAATTTGATGAAAATTTTAAAAAAGCAAATGATCAAAATGTTTTATTTGAAAGATTATCAAGAACTGTAGCTTTTATTATACCCTATATTGCTTTTTATATTGTTATTCCTTTAGTTTCTAAAAATGGTTCAACACTTTTTGAAGCAAAATTTAATATTGGTAGAGTAGAAAGAAAAAATGGTTTTAGAGTAAAAAAATTCCAAACATTAATTAGATACTTAATAGCTTTTATTATTCCATTTATTGGTTTTTATTATTTTAATCTTTATTCCGTTATTCTTTTAACAATTGCTCCTTTATTTTTAAATATTTTAGTGATGATAATAAATAAAAATAACTATGATTTATTAGATTTAATTTGTTATACAGAAGGAGTAGATGTATCTAATTCTTTAATATTTAAAGATCCAAAAGAAGAATATATTTATTATAAAAACAATAAAAATATATATAGCGATGAAGAATATGTAAATGCCTTATCTAATATAGATAAAATAGATTTAACTATTTCTCGTGACGAAAAATTTAAAGAAAATGACGATAAAAAAGATTAAGTGATATCTTTTTTTCAATAAATAAAATACTAAACTTATATTAAAAATTATGTATAAAAAAATCATTATTCATAAGAATAATGATAAAATTTAATTTTTGGTGCGAGAAACGGGAATCGAACCCGTACGAGTCTCCCCACACGCCCCTTAAACGTGCGCGTCTACCAGTTCCGCCATTCTCGCAGTGATTAAACTTTATCAAAAATATAAGAAAAAATAAAGAGTTTTTTTGAAAGTTTACTAATTATTGTGTTATTATAAATAACGTTGGAGGAAATATTTAGATGGAAAACAAAATATTAGTAGAAACAAGTGCTAGACATATTCATTTAACTGATGAAGCATTAGAAATTTTAGGGATTGAAGCTTTAGAAGTTAAAAAGATGTTAAGTCAACCTGGACAATTTGCAAGTAATACAAAATTAGATATTATTGGACCTAAAAAGACTATCTGTGGAGTAAGTGTTCTTGGACCAACAAGAGATCATTGTCAAGTAGAAGTTAGTTTAACCGATGCTAGAACCTTAGGTGTTAATGCTCCTATTAGAGAATCTGGAGATATTAAAGGAAGTGCTCCAATTAAAATTATAAATCCTACAAACGGAAGAACATTAGAATTAAGTGAAGGCTTAATTGCAGCAAAAAGACATATTCATATGACACCAGAAGATGCTAAAAACTTTAACGTAAATAATGGTGATATTGTCAAAGTTTTACTTAAAACTAATGATAGAGAAACAATTTTTGGTGATACTGTCGTTAGAGTTAGCCCAAAATATGCCCTTGCTATGCATATTGATACTGATGAAGCTAATGCTGCCTGTGCATTTAAAGATGTATATGGTGAAATTGTTAAATAATGATTAAAGAATATACTTATTTTTGTAAAGGTACATGTAGTAGACAAATAAATTATAAAATCGATACTGAAACTAATAAGTTGGTTGATATTGAAATTATTGGTGGATGTAATGGTAATTTAAAAGGCATTAAATCTTTGATTACTAATATGGATATTGATGAAATTATTGCCAAACTTGAAAACATTAAATGTGGTTTTAAATCTACCTCATGTCCCGATCAAATAGCTAAAGCATTAAAGGAAACAAAATAAGGCACTTATGTGCCTTTTTTTATTGTCTACATTTTATAATTTACATCAAATCAAATGTTTAATAAAATATTTATTGTGATTGAAG
>JAEDOI010000058.1 GCA_016302065.1 Bacilli bacterium
CTTTTTTGTATGTTAAAATTAATTATTTATAATTTTTAATGTTTATTATAAAATAAAAACATGAAGTTGGTTGATGGTGGAGAGTTTTTTCAAGCAAAAGAAAAAAAAGAGTTTGGTGAATATAAAGAATTTAAAGCCGAACAATATTATGTTTTTGAAACCAAAAATAATGCAAAAGAGATTATCGACATCAATGAAACATATCAAGAAAATGAAAGTAGTGCAAAAAGCACTAGGCAAATAGAAAAAAATAATAATGATGAATTAAGAAAACAACTTGAAAAAGCTAGTAAAACTTCTTCTCAAAGTGGAAATGGTACAAGTACTGCTACATCTCATGCTCATGCTGTTAGTGAAAGTAGTGTACTTGTTGGAAGTGGAACAGCTGCTGTTACTGTTACAGCTGCAGCTGTTGTAATTTCAGTTACTAGTGCTGGAATTGGACTTTCTTCTGTTGCTAAATACGTGCAAAAAGAAGTGGGAAATGACTATGTTTCTTTAAATATTAATCTTGATAAAATCATGACTGAATATGATAAGAGCTATGGGCTAAATGATAGTGATTTCTTACTTAAATTTAATGAAGATGGAAATATAAAAAAAGAAATTCCATTAAAAAGTGGAAACCATAGTTATGTAGTTGGAAATTTAATTCCATTAAAAGAATATACATATATCATTGAATGTAAAAATCCAATTGTTGGAAATACTGAAGTAATTTATAAATCTTCTTTTACTACTAAAGAATATAGCGATCCAAAAGGTGTAAAAGATGAAGTGAATAACTATGTTTCTTTTATTAATCCAGGAAATGAAGATGGAGCAACATTAACTAATACAACAGCTTTATTAAATTACTCTATTTATCTTTCAGATTATGAAAAAAAATATGATTTCCCAACTTTTTATGTTTGTTCTTCACTTCAAAGCAATCCTTCAGATTTGACTAATATTTTATTTAGTAGTAGTGAATTAAATAATGAAAATTACTTTAAAGGACAAGTAGAAAATATTATTTTTGATAATGTTTATGTTTATATCGTTGGAGAAAAGAATTCAAATAAAGAATTTTTATATAGTGATGTAATTTCTATTGAATTTCCAATAGAAAATACATCAGAAAAATACGCTTTCCAAATTGATGAATCGATGGAAAATAATTCTTCAACTATTGATAAAATTAAATTAACTGGATCACTAGTTAAGATTTCTGAATTGTATCCATTTAGAGTTCGTTTTGCTTTATATAGTGATGATGCTCTTTTAGAAGAAAAAGTAGAAGGATTATTAATCCTTGATAAAGAAAATTTAACATATGAAGTAAGTTGTAGAAGTTATTATGGAACTAAGAAGTTTAAATATACAATTTATATGTTAAATCCAAATAATGAAGAAATCATTGTTTATGAAAGTTCATTTAAGGAATATAGTGTTGATCAAAGCTTTAATGCTTCATATAAAAAGGTAGAACCAAAAGATGCAACAATAGAATATAATTCTACATATATAAAAATTAATGTTCCTACTAATTTTACTAGTGAATTCAGTGATATTTATTACTACACTTTAAAAGTTGTGAATAGTTCAAATATTGTTTATGGAACTTATGAAGGAACAAACAATGCTGAAATTATCATTGATTCACTTGATGGCTTAGATAGTATTAGTTTTATCTATACTGATATGGGACGTTTTGCAAATGGAGAAATTGAATTTGGAAGTTATACATCAAATGGTGAACCATTTAGTTACCCATACATTTATTTAGAAAATGGATTAGGAATTAGTGGGGATAATTATGTTTTAACTTATTATTGTGATATGGTTTATGATTATTCTCTTGCTAGTGCAAAAATATCTACAGTTTTAAATAATGAAAGATATGAATGGAACATCTCTCCTTTATCTTACCAAGGAAAGGTTGAATTAACTGGTTTAATCGGTGAGTTTGAAAATGTTCAATTTAATGTAGAAATTAGTTTTGTTGATAATCAATCATCTCATGAAATAAAGACAGTTACTCAAACTTTAGATCCTATTCAATTGCAATATGAATTCCGTCTTAAGATGGTTGAAGCTTCTTTATCAAATGGAGACGGAAGTAATTATGTAACTAGATTTGCTTTTGATAATGTTATTCCTTCAAGTTATCAAGTTAATATTAAAGATGATGCAAATCTAATTGATATGAATATTAACCCTTCTAGAAAAGAATTCTTTGTTAAGTTAGGTAATGGAATAGTATATAATTTCACTTTCACTATAATTGATACTTATGGAAATGGAAAACAGACTGGAATTACATGTAAATTAGATGATGCAACCGCAACTTCTTCATATCAAAGCTTTACTTGCAATTTTGCAAATCCTGGAGATGCAGTTGTAACTTATAATGAAGACGGAACAATTAATATGTATAGAGAAGTAAATTATGAAATGGTTGATTCTTCTAATTACTTGAATGCTATGATATTTAATTCTAATGATTATGATTCTGAAACTAGTGCAATGACGTATGTAGGAAGAATTGAAAATTTTGTTCAAGAAAAATATTCTATAATTGAGAATTTACCTAGAGACATTTATTGTTTTAACTATTATCAATATTATAAATTAGATGAAGTATATTATGTAATGTATGAAGAATACCCAAGTGGATCAGTAGGGTTTATGCGAGATCAAATGCATTATGAAGTTGCTGCTGCAGATGGTCAAACAAAAATTGTTATTTCTAATACTAATTATGGACATTTTGATAATAAGATTGTTGTTAATGGCGTTGATTATCAATATTATGCCTATGAAGAAAGTCAATATGACTCATTAGTGTTATTTATTGATGGTGAAATCACTGTAAATGAATTAAAAGTTTATTTTACAGAATATGATGGAAATTATGATACCTATAATAATGATATACAATTAATTGGAAGTAGATATGATGAGATTATTATCTCTTAAATATATGAGTTAAGGAGGAAATTATATGAAAAAAACTAACTCTGAATCAAAAAAAATAGCTAAGAAAGCACTAACAATCGTTGGAATCGTTTTAGGTTCATTGGTAATTGCTTTCTTTTTAGCTGGTATTATTAGTGAATTAGTTGATCCACTCAATGCTTTTTCTATTTGGGCAAAAGAGAATATTTGGGATGTAACTACATTTCCTGATGCGTGGAAACAACACCAAAAAACAGTTATTCATTGTGTAATTTTAATCGTTGTTGTTTTTGCTGTAAGTTCATTGCTTAGATTAGTATTTAGAAAGTTAATGAAAAAGTCAAATAGGGCAAAAACAGTTATTACATTACTTGATGGAATTATTAAATATGGATGTGCTATTGCTTTAATTTTCTTAATTCTTGAAGCCTTTGGAGTTAATACAACGGCTATTTGGGAATCTGTTGGTGTCCTTACTCTTATTGTTGGTCTTGGTGCTCAATCATTAATTGCCGATATTATTGCTGGTGTATTTATTATTTTTGAAAACGAATATAGTGTTGGTGAAATTGTATCCATTGATGATTTTAGAGGAACAGTTAGTGAAATCGGAATTAGAGCAACTAAAGTTTTAGATTTAGCTGGAAATATTAAAATTATTAACAATTCTGATATTAAAAATGTTGTCAATCTTTCAAGAGAATTATCTATAGCAGTTGTAGATTGTGAATTTCCATACGATGTACCACTCGAATTTGTTGAAAAATTGCTAAAAGATCATCTTGAAGATATGCAACAAAAGATTCCTGCTATTATTGAAGGTCCATTTTATAAAGGAGTTAGTGCTTATAATTCTAGCAATGTTGCAGTTAAATTAATTGCAAGATGTAAAGAAGAAGATAGGTATCAAGTTCAAAGAGACTTATTAAGAGAATATCGTCAATTATTTGTTGCTAATGGTATTGATTTAAGTTATGAACAAGTTGTTATTAATCAACCAAGTGAAACAAAAATTAAAGCAACAAGCAAGATTAAAAAAGAAGCTGAAAAATTTGTTGAAGAACAAAAAGAAGCAAGCGAAGGACTTGAAGAAAATTCACTTATTAATTAATAATTATTGCCTCATTGAGGCAATAATTTTTTTATAATAAATGTACTATTTATTTTAATTTGATAAAATATATTTAATATGTTTAACTTACTAAATAGTAAAGAAATGCA
>JAEDOI010000059.1 GCA_016302065.1 Bacilli bacterium
GCTGATTAGTGAATGGGAGTAAATACTCCCTTCTATATAAATTAAGGTTTATGTTAGTCATTAACTTGTACCTTCCTTAAGAGCAGGTTTAACCTCAGGCAATAGGAAAAACAAGTTTTAGACAATTATATTGCGGATTGGAGAAGAGGTCTATCTCGCTAGCCCCATAAGCTGGAGGTCGCAGGTCCGAATCCTGCATCCGTTACCAAGGCGCAGGCCTACTACAAAATCCTTTAGCTTGATAGGTATCTACAATAGTCCTGTGAGACGAAGGTTGACTACCACGCAAAGAGTAAGTGGTACCTGATAACGAAAGGTGAGTTATCCGTTGCGGATGTGGTGTTAAGAATCCGACAGACAATACTGAAAGAAGGTAAAGATGTGAATCTTAATCATCCGACCAGCACGAATAGTTAGTGCAAGTGATTATTAAAGCAAGACTAACAAGTGGAGTCGCGAATGCCTTGTTTGAGTGATAATAATTGCGGGTAGTGTAGATTTGTAGTGAAGCTACTTTATTTTCCATATACCATATTGGTATATAGGACACGCGGCATTGTAGTTGACTTAGTTGCAACGACAGCCGTTTAATATATAAACTTTAAAATGTAATAGGGTTTTCGAAAGATTATTCTATTACTTTTTTTATGTAAAAATAGGATTGTGAAACTATGGATCGGATTTATAGAATTTATAATTGAGGCTGCCGCAATTATTTAAATGTTGGACAAAAATTTTTAGTCTTTCTATTGATATTTTTATGTAATTATAGAAAATAATAATAGAAAAGGAGAAAAATATTATGATAGATAATTGTTATACATTTAAGGAATTATGTGAAAAATATAATTGGACATCAACAGCAAAAGGAATTCCAGGACAAATTATTTATGCAAAAAATCATGGGATTTTGATGGAAAGAGCTTTTAAAAAAGGTTCAACTTATTATAAAATTATTGATGATAATTATATTACATATACATTTAAAGAATTATGTAATAAATATAACTGGGATTGTACTATACAATATATGAGTACTCAACAAAGAATTGATTTTGCAAAAGGAAAAGGTGTAATTATTGAGGATATTTCTAAAAGTAGATATAAAGAAACTTTATTTATAATTAAAGAGTATATTAAACCAAATGACTATACTATAAAAGATTTAGAAAATAAATATAATTGAAATTTTCCTATAAATACTACAGAAAAAATAATTCAATATGCAGCAAATAAAGGAGTTATATTAGAAAGATTAACTTATTTAAATAAACCATTGCACTTTTATATTAAAGATGAAAGTCTTTATAATGCAGAATGGATAGAGTGTAGTGTTTCTAATTCTTTTGAAGTTACTAAACTTGGATTTGTTCGTAATAAAAAAACAAAAAAAATATATATGTCACCTACATCTACTTTTGGATATATTCAAATTGTAGATCCAGATACAAAAGGATTTTTATTGGCTCATAGAATGATTATGGAAACTTTTAATCCTATTGAGAATGCACAAAGATATGTTGTTGATCATATAAATGGAATAAAGACAGATAATAGATTAGAAAACCTTCAATGGCTTACTAATGTAGAAAATGTTAAAAAATCTGGAAAAGATCGTTTTAATATTAATACACAAATTAATGAATTAATTTCAATAAATGGATATGAAGAAACTTCAAAAATTTTAGCCAAATTATTAGAAAATTTAAAAAATAAATAGCGCCACTATTGATTTTTTAAAAATTTTATGTTATAATTATATTATAATAAAAAAATAATAAAAATTTATTTTTGGAGGTTGGTATTTATGGATAAAAAGAATGTAAATGTTTATGAAGAGGTTGAAATTGAAGAAATAATAGAAGATATGATGCCTTGTGATTATACTGGATTTTGTTGTGGAGTTAGTTGCCGAAACTGGGTAAATTGTCATAATTAGAATAAATTTATTGGGAGGTAATTTATTATGAATTTTAGAGAATTTATTAAATATTTAAGATTTGAAGTATTAGATAAAGATTTTAACGATTTACAAGTTGATTTTTGTGATAGAGAGATTGCTTTTAAATTATATGATACGGCAAATGTAGAAATTGTTTATAACGGTTGTGTTGAAGATATAAAAGTTTATGGTTACAATCCAGATAATCTTAATAGCGGAATGGAGTTTGGCGAAATTAAAGATATTTATGGAGTTATGAAAGCTATTAAAGAAAATAGCGAAATGTTAAATACTTATATTAATATGACTGACTAATTAAATAAAATTATTAGGAGGGTAAAATGAAAGATGAGGAATTTTTCTTTTAACATTATTGATTTTAACGATAGTAATTTTTGGATTAATAAATTTGGGAGAGTCGAAAAGTTATGTAGTCGAAAAAGATTATAATTGCAGTTGTAGATGTCAGACAGAGAAATCTATGAACCAGATTAAAGAAAATTAAGGGAGGTTGCCGCATGAAATATAATTTTAATGGAAAAGAAATCAATATTCCTGATGAAGAAATTGATAAATTGATGAATACTCTTGACTTAACAGAAGATGAAGCTATTGAAACTTGGTTAAGTGATAATGACTATGAAGAAAATGAAGAAGTTGAGAAATTAACAAAAAAAGCGAAAGATAATAAAATTATGGCTACAATTCATGAAGCCAAAAGTGAAAAAGATAGAAAGAAAAGAGAGCCAGTTCAAAAGGAAGACGAAGTAAAAGAAAGCATAATTAGTCAAGTTGCTGAATTATTGGGAGCAATAGTAGATAAAGTAGAAGTAACAAATAAGACAAAATTAATTGAGTTTGATTTTAATCGGGGATCATTACAAATTTGATTTAATCCGTCAAAGAAAACCAAAGGTAAAGTAAATAGAATATTTAATGAAGAAAAAAAATAGGCGTTTTTAATAAAAGTGATTTTACACGAAAATACGATAAAAATGCGGAAATGTTGGTAAGAAGCGCCTTAAACCAATGGTTGCCGCAAGGAGGTATAAAATGAAAGATATAAAAGATATGTTAAAGAATGGAGATAAAACTCCAGATGAATTAAGAGCAATATTAGAAAAAGAGATTGCTGAAGCTCAAGAGGAAATGAAGAAACAAGAATCTGAGTCACTAGAAACTAGTAGAAGAAATGATTTAGCATTAAGTTTAATTAGATACGGAAAAGCATTAGGTTTAAATTTCGATATTGAAGTAGAGGATGCTGCCGCAATATTAAAAGAGATTGAACCTGAAATTAAAAAATATGCTAAGATATTAAAAATATTATTAGAAGATATAGAAGTTGACGAAGATGAAAAGAAAGAATCTGAGTCTAGAATATTTAAACCAAGTTTAACTAAATATGACAAAGATGTAGATAAGAAAATGGACGAATTAGTTGCAAAAGTAATGAAAGGACTTATATAAGAGTAATTTGATGCGAAGCCAAAATGAAGGGGAAGGAAATGATGGATGGCGGAAGCCAGGAATTATTTCCGCATACCCTTCATTTTGTTTTTAAAATTATTGTGTGGTATGAGTATATGTAGGATATATACTAGGATTAGGGCGACAGTAGGCAAGGCTGCCGCAAGAATTATTATTTAGGAATGAAAATCAAAATTTTTTCCTTAACTTTTGGAAGACAAGACTCATAGCAAAAGTGTTAGATTTTTAACTATGCCTATGACTAATACTTTTGCTAAAAAAAAGTAACAAAATTTTTCACCTATAGAACTTATATTATGGGCGAAAAAAAATGTGACTTTTTGCTATAATAGTTTTATTACTTTTGGGTAAAAGTAATAAAATATTAGTATTAATTTTTCATATATAGTAAATAATAATAAAGGAGATACTAATGGAATTAAAACTAGGTGTTATGACTAATTTAGAATTGGCGCAATGGTTTGGAATTACAGAGAATTCTTTTAAGAATAGCAAAAAGAAGAAACTAGAAGAATTAAAACTGTTCGCTGAGTTTGAAGAAACAAAAGGAAAGATAAATATTATAAAAATATTAGAACCTGTTTATAGTAAACAACAAGGAAAAACATTAAAGAGGGTTGTAGAAAAAATAGATACAGTTTGGAATGAAGATGGATTAGATAGTTGCACTAGAGTTGGATATGAGATTT
>JAEDOI010000060.1 GCA_016302065.1 Bacilli bacterium
CTCTTACAAAAGGAGCTTTAACGATAAGTCTATTATCCTCTGTATGTGCAAAAGTCTTTTTTATTATTTCTTCATCAGTCATATTAAACTCCTCATTTATAAAAAAATGTTTTGTATTAAATTAAAAATTCGTAATAATCTATATATATACTAGCATATTATATAGTGAATATAAGATAAATAATAAAAATAAAAAGTCTTCGTATGAAGAATAAATTTTATAATATCTTATTATTCAAGGAGTTAAATATGAAATATATTGATGAAATGTTAGAAGCATTAAAAATTGCAAATGAAGAAATGAAAAAGAACGATCTTAAAAAGATCGTTATGCACAATCTTCGCGTTAATTGTGTAAAATCATATAATGACACTTATCACTATTCTAAAGGTGGTTTTCATTGTCAGCTTGTAAAAGACGATGGAAAGAAATTTAAAATAATAATGGGCGTTAAATTTAATCGTGATCATCACAGTCTCTTTGATGATTATACAAAAGAAATGATCGTTAAAGAATTAGCAAATGGCGGATTAAATAAAGTTACTGTTAGATTCGGAAGAATCACAGTAAAAGGTAAACACATAGACATCATTTGTTAATAAAATAAAAGCTAGGTTGAATCTTCGGATTCTTCCTAGCTTTTATTTTTTTTATTATAAAAATTAATTAAAAATATATATTATTTAATGTATAAATCAATAATTTAAGGAGAATAAATATATGCTTAATAATGAAAAAGATAATATTTTAAGAATTATTAAAGAAAACCATGAAATTAATATGGAAGAAGAAAGAATAAAATTTGTAAAAAATAGTATCGATCAAGTTGAGAAAATATTATCGAGATATAATTGTATTTTTATAAACAAAGAACATGCAAAATCATGTATGCATGCAACAATTGGCTATGATTTTTCATTAGTTAACCAATATCAAGATGTCGAATTCATATTTAATTTATTCAGACCAAATATTCTATTTGATAAAAAAGATTGTTATGATGAAATGAAAAAACGTGGATATAAAAATCTTACAATCGATTTTATAAATTTTTGTATTCAATTTGATGTAGATTATATATATGCAGGAGATATATATAAAATAGTAGATCGATCAGAAAATGATGAAATTACTACAAATGATTATAAAGGATTCAAATAAATATTAATATAATTGATGACTAATTAAAAACTAGAGAGTCATTATGACTCTCTAGTTTTTATTTTTTATTTCTTTTCGTTTACAATATCATAATTCAATTCAAATGTAATAATATCCCAAATTCCTGCTTTGAAGAAATTAAGATTTCCACCATATGAATTAGATGGATTATTAGATTTGAAATATTTAATATCAAATTTACAATTATTCTTTACAGCAATTGTTTTACCTTCAAAATCAACACCAGTGTGTTTAATTATATTGATTGCTTCTTTAATAATTTTTTCATACGAATTCTTAAGACAAATATTGATAGTATTTCTACAACGCTCAGAAAGTGTGAATGTAGATTTATCAATAGCAGAGAAATCTTTTCCATCACGTTTAGCAATAGAACCATCTACATACTGATTATAATACCATTTTTCATTAATATTTGTAAGATTTTCATTTGTAACATTACGTGCAGCAATAAATGCTTCTTTTACATTTACAGGATTATTTTTAACAATAGTTGCAGTTTCGAAGATTTTCTTTACATCTTCATCGAAGATTTTCTTAGTATAACGTTCTACACGAACAATTATTTTTGTATCTTTTGATGGATATACAAGTACATCGTAGATGCTATCATTATCAGAGAATTTAGTAATAGAAGTATCATATGAAATACCTTTGATAATTTCATCATAATCTTTCATAGCTGTTTTGAAAGAATTAAGATTCTTCTTCTTTTCTTTACCCTTCTCTTTATATGATTTAATCAATTCTTCTCTTGTCTTTGCAGCTTTTTTCTGTTTATCTTTCTTTGTCTCTTTTTTATCTTCTTTCTTTTCTTCTTTCTTTTCACCACACACATTATCAAAAAGTACTTTGAAACAGTTAGTAGCATATCCGAAGATATAAGAAATAGTTTGAAGACGAGATTCGTTAATATCTACATCACGCTGGAAAGAATAATCAAGACTCTGGAAAGCAACAGTTTTAGATCTATCTCTAATATAATCTTCATATGTTTTATCTTTTGGACAATTCTTAAATGCAAATGATTCAAGAATATATTCGTTAAAGAAATAATTCATACAATCGCGTCTAAGGTTCTTATTATTATTTTTATTTGCAAAATATGTATTGAAATTATCAAATGCATAAATAACACTACATCCTACAAGTAAATGCAAGAATGAAGAAATAACTGGCTTAGTTGCAGCAAGTTCATCTTCAAGCTGCGATTCTTTATACCATTTATCAAAATCTTCATATTTAATTTCGGGTTCACTCTTTCTCTTTTCTTCAACAGCATCATTAACCTTTTTGATAGCATCATCAAATTTCTTATATGAAGTAACAAACTGGTATTCGAATGCGATATCTGTTGTGAATTCGTATTTATTTTTTACACGTTTATTTTCATCAATTTTCTTAAGTTTATATTCTTTAGAAGCAATATCATCGATAATTTCACTAATAAGTTTTTCATATGCAGATTTAAATTTAATATTATGACAAATAAGATGAGAGAATACTTTGATTGTTTCTTTATATTCTTCGATGAATGGATCGATTTTTTCTTTATTTTCATAATAGAAATTTTTAAGAATAGATTCCGAATCAAAATTAGAAGCCCATTCAATATCAATATTATTATCGTGAATATCAATGAAATATCTAATAATATTATTAAAGAACATCGAAACTGAATTTACATTAATTTTAAGTTTAGAATATTCTTCATCTGTAATTTCTTTCATATTAATTTTAATTACATTATTAAAAGCATTAGCCAATGTTTTGATATGTTGATATTCTAATGCAGATTCAGGGCGAGCATAATATCCACGGTTATCTGAATCCACAAATGCATATGTTATAAAACTATTGAAAACACCATTTTTTCTAAGATATGATTTATATGGTTTAATAATTTTATCACGAATTTCTTCAATCTTATCTTCTACTTCTGTTGATTTTTTAAATTCTTCATCATATTTTTTATTAATAACAGGTCTGACTTCTTCAATCATTCCTTTAATTTCTTCTACATTTGTATCTTTTGTGATTTCAGGAATAAATTTTTCAAGAGGTTTTTCAGCAATAAACTGATAATATTGATTAATGCTAATTTTTCCTTTAGAGAAAGTTTCAAAGCGTTCAAAGAAAAGAGTAGCTTCAGCTCTTGCTTTCCTGATATCTTCAGATTCATTTTCAGGATCTTCTATAGAGATAGAAATATCATTTCTAATTTCAAGATATTTATTATAAAGAGTATCCTGTTCAGCAGGACTTGTACTTGGAGAACTAATCTTATTAATTAATTCTGGTACTTCATCAATGCGTTTAAGATTAAGTTTTTCATATGTTTCTTTACCATATTCTTTTTCAAAATCTTTATTTAAGAAATTTACAAGATATTCTACATTACCTGAATCAACATTTTCGAGTGATTCGTGTAATAATTTTGCCATTTGATAATTTTGATCGTTGAATTTATTTTTGTTTTTAATTTCTTTAATTTCTTTGTTTTCATCAAGAGTAGGATTTCCTTTAGCTTTTTCAGATGCATCTACAAATGCCTGAGCAAAAGCTACATTGGCTGTACTTGATACGAGTCCTACGATTGTACCATCATTCTGCAGCTGACCGAGATCATGTCTTGCAATATTCTGATATGTAGCAATATGTTTCTTAGCATTTGCTTCACGTCTAAGAAGTTCATTCTTATTTTTTTCATTATATTTTGGAAGATCTGTAATTTCTGTAGCAAAAATACTTTTTGCAGTTTCTATATCAGATTTTTCTTTCTTGATTTCGTCTGTGAGTTCTTCTTCTTTAAGAGCTTCAATTTCTTTAAGACGAGCATCAATTTTTTCAATCTGTTCTTTACAGTTCTTTTCACGAATTTCCTGACTTTTTTCAT
>JAEDOI010000019.1 GCA_016302065.1 Bacilli bacterium
GGGAAGTAATCATTTTCATTAGTGTCCCATTTTTCGCTTGATCTTCTCAATGCTTCATAATAATAGGCTTTGTCTTTGTTGATTTGCTCCTCATAGGATATGTATTTCCCAGCATCAAAACCTGCTTTATATAAAAGAAGCAAGGTAAGTAATCTGCTCATTCTTCCATTTCCGTCTCTAAATGGATGAACACAAAGGAAATCTAGAATAAAGCATGGAATCAATAGCAATGAATTAACCCCTTGGTTATAAGCATCCATGTAAGCAAGGACCAACTGCTCCATTGCTTGCTTTGTCTCACTTGCAGGAATTGGTCTAAATCTAACCCTTCTATTTCCGTATGCGTCTATTTCCATTATGACATTGTCCGTATCTTTGTATTGTCCTCCAAAATCGTAATTAGCGACAGACATCAACTGTTTATGGAGTGATAATATCGTTTCTTCGTTGACCTGCATCGAATTATGGCTTGTGTGAATTTTGTTAAGGCAATCACGATAGCCAGCAATCTCTGCTTCGTTGTAGTTTAAAGGTGCGCTATTTCCGTTAACGATATCTCTGATTCTTTGATCGGTTGTCACAATACCTTCAATTGCATTTGAGCTTTTGATAGACTGAATTCTTGCAACCTTCTCAAGTTCAGTAAATATCTCCTTGAATCTTTCTTTTCTTTCATTTGAAGCGATACGAAAAGAATTAATGCCATTGGTAACATCAATCAATTCAGCCGGGACCATTCCTAGTTTCAAAAAAGAATAATCAAATTTTCTCATAAGATACCTCCACTTACATATATTTTATAAGTTTTATATGCAAAAGTCAATTTATTTGCACATATTATAATTAATTAATATGCAAATACTTTGCACATTTGGGAGATGTTTTGCATATGTTGTAATCTAATTATATGCAAATTCATAGTAAAGATGCCCATTTGACTACTATTTTTTAGTTATGATTTAATCTAAAATAATGACAGTACCGTCATCTTTTATTTCAATTTTATCATTTTGTTTTACAGTATCTAAAAATTCTTTTCCTAAACAATCAATGCAAATTATATCGCTATTTTGCCAAACTTTTGATAATACTATTCCACTTGCAGCAAGTGAATCAATAGGTTCTGAAAATAAGAATGCACGAGGATTGATATGCATTGAACATACAGTTTGAATTACAAGTCCTCCTGTTGTTGATCCAATAGTCATAGGTAAACATAATATTTTATTTGTTATGTTTTCGCCATATAATTCTTTATTATTTTGATCACTTACCTTAACTTCTTTTTTATTAAGTAAAGCCGATTTTTGAAAACTAGCAAGTGTATTAAATCCTTCATGAGTTACCTTTGCTTCTCCAATAAAAGCACCTTTAGCAATAACTCTTCCTTTAAATTCTTTCATATTAGTAAATCCTTTCTCCACTAATTAATTTTAAAATTTCTTCATCTTTAAAGTATCTTGCCATTGAGTAAGTTCTTAGCTTATTAGAATTGGTAATTATTGCTTTAGAATGAACAAGAGGATTATTAGTATACATTAATGGACAAATACTCGATACAGTTACACCCATCTCATAAAGTTCATCATATTCATTTTTATAAGTTTTAATAAATTGTTCCTTAACTTTTGGAGCAAGGGTTAAGACAACTCTACATGTTACTTTCTTTAAATTATGATCAAGCAAAGATTGTTTAATATTATCATGCCAAACTTTTGCTTGAGATAAAGTTAAATGAGGGCATCCGATAAAACAAAGATCAGGATCTTTATCTTTTTTCTTCCACATATTTGGATATGATTTATAAACTCTTTCAAGTTCTTCATCATCGATAACATATGTTTTTGCGCCTTCTTTTATTAAAGTTCTCTTTAATTCTTTTGCTTCAGGAGTTAAATTTTCAACATGGAATAAACCAACTGCCCCATTACTTGCACTTGCTGCTCCCATATCTTTAAGGTAAGCTTCATTAAAATCAGTTAATTCAGTTCCTAAATAATCATCAAGACCAATAATATAAGGAACTTCATCCATTACTTTCATCCCAATTGCTGAACCTAAAATTTGAGCTTCAGGAATCTTAGTTGTTTTTATTTCAATTATCCAAGTTGCTTTTCTATTTTCATCAAGAAGGAATCCAAATTCAGGAACAACACCTAAAATTGAACCAAACAAATCAAGCATTCCACTGTTTCTATTACATCTTGCTCCAAGAACTGAGTTAGCAAAAACAACAGCACTACTTTCAGCCCAGGAAAGAATATCTCCTTTTGATGGTCTGTTTCCACATTCCTTCAAATAAGAAGTACATGAAAATGAATCTTCATCAGTTAATCCAACTTTCTTTAATTGTTCTTCATATTCTTTTTGTTTTCCATATAAAATCTTATCAAATACAATCTTTTCTAAAATATTACATTTAACATTTTTATAATCAAGAGGACGAGGATCCATTGTAAAACCACCTTCAGCTTTACAATTATCATTAATCAACTCTTCCATTGTGCCATACAAAGGTTTTAAAAGAGGAATACCAAATGATGTAACTAAATGTCCTTGTTTATGGGTTACTTTTACCATTCTTTTTGCATTAAAGATATCACCAAAAAGAACGAGCGTTTCCATCATTTTTTGTTTAGTTTCACCTTGTTTTCCTTCAAGAATTTCTTTTTCTTCATCAGTTAATGTCATCTTATATTCAATCATAATTAACTCCTAAATCTTTAAACAGATATCATGTGCTCTCCAAATAACAGTTCTTAAATTACCAACACTATAGCAGTCACCAATAAAGTGAACTTTCTTACTATTTTTGAATTGATCATTTGGAGTATAGCCAATACTATAAATTACTTTATCAGTTTCAATAGTCGTTCTATTTCCATCCTTATCTTCAACAACAACACTAGAAGGCGTGATTTCAATAACTTTTGAATTTAAATAAATATTGGTTTTATGTAATGTAAAATAATCTTTTAAATAAGAAGAATTAGCTAAACATAATCCTTTTACCTTCATTAAGTCATCTTGCATTTCTACAATTGATGCTTCTTTGTTATGTTTAATTAAATCATAAGCTATTTCACAACCAGTTAAACCGCCACCAATAACTACAACTCTTCCTTCTTTTGGTAAGTCTTTATGCTTTAAATAGGAAATAGCATCAATTGCATATTCACTTCCCTTAACTTTTAGTGTTCTTTCTTGACTACCAACACAAACAAGAATTTCATCAGCTTTAATTTCACTTAAATCCTTTACATAATGATTAAATTCAATTTCAATATTGTATTTTTTAACCATTACTTCATACCATTTCAATAATTGTTGATCTTTTTCTTTAAAATCAAAATTACTTGCTTCATTAAAGACTCCACCAATTCGATTATCTTTTTCATAAATTTTAACTTTGTGTCCTCTTAATGTAAGAACAATAGCACTTTCAAGACCAGCAATACCAGCTCCAATAATTGCAATATTTTTACTCTTTTTTGCTTTCTTTATATCGTATTTATGTCCATGCATTGTTCGAGGATTAAGGGCACATCTAGCATTATGGAAAGTATCATCCATATCTTGAACATTAGCACTACCTTTATATTTTGCAAAATTAAAACAAGCATTATGGCAACAAATGCATGGCTTAATCTCTTCTTCTCTTCCTTCAAGCAACTTACTAACCCAAGAAGGATCAGTTAAAAATTGTCTTGCTACACCCATTGCATCAATTTTGCCTTCTTTAATAGCACTTCTTGCGGCATCAACTTCCATTCTTCCAGCACAAACAACAGGTAATTTAGTATATTTTTTAAATTCACTTACAATATCAAGATTACAATTTAATGGCATATATCCAGGTGGATGAGCCCAATACCAAGCATCGTATGTTCCATTATCACAATTTAACATATCATACCCAGCATCTTCTAGAAGCTTTACAGCTTCTGTTGCTTCTTTAAAAGTTCTGCCAACCTCTTTATAATCTTTTTCTTCAGGAAGAGCACCTACACAAAAATCTTTAGTTTTGCTAACAACTGAAAAACGAAGCGAAACAGGAAAATCTTTTCCACATACTTTTTTAATAGCTTTTACAATTTCACATGGGAATCTATATCTATTTTCTAAACTTCCTCCATATTCATCAGTTCTTAAATTAGTATATGGAAGAGTAAATTGATCAAGAAGATATCCTTCATGAACAGCATGAACCTCGACTCCATCGACTCCAGCATCTTTTAACAATTTTGAAGTTTTAGCAAAAGCATCAATGAATTTTTGAATTTCTTCTTTTGTTAAAGCTCGACTTCTAACATCTTCACTCCATCTATTTGGAAGATCGCTTGGAGCTGCCATAATTCTATCCATATTTAAAATTGGCTTAGCAAGTGTTCCAATAAACTTATTTGTTGCTAATACTTTCAATTGATCAGTAATAGCAAAACTTCTTCCAAAACCAGCAGTCATTTGTACAAATAGTTTTGCTCCAGTTTTATGGACTTCATCCATAAAAGATTTTAACTTCTTAAATTTAGCTTTCCCTTGATAAAGCCACTTGCCTAAAACAGCATCCCTAATTGGAGCAATACCAGGAATAATTAAGCCACAATTGTTTTTAGCAATTGTTAAAAGAAGCTCACTAGCTTCTTTATCAAAGTGATTTGGTTCCATCCAACCAAAAATACTTGTTCCTCCCATTGGACAAAGCACAATTCTATTTTTAATTTCAAGATTGTTGATTTTCCAAGGTGTAAAAAGAATATCATTATTAGTCATATCTTTGTCTCCTATGATTTTATTATACAACAAAAAAACACGTTATATTCATAAAACGTGTTTTAATAATTACATTATCTTTATTTAGTGCTATTTAACAATCCAAATAATATTGGAAGATCATATTCATCACGAATTTCAAAGATAAATGGATTTTCTAAATTTATATAATAATGATCTCCAATTGGAGCAGCACTTGTGCATTCTCCAATAGTTGAAGCTTGAATAGATTTAAAACTAGCTCCGTCATTATCAAAACTAACTTTTGTGGCTTGAATTGAATTTTCGATAAAAGTGTAATGAGGTTCATTATCTAAAAAAGTAAAACAATTATTAAAATTATCATGACTCATAAATAACGAACTTAAACCAATATCTTTTAATGCTTGATTAAAATTAATTGTATTTTTAAAGTTAAACTTTGGAAGAGAAAGTGTAATAGTATTAATAGTATTTTCATTATATTCAAGTTTTTCTAAATAGTTTTCTTTAGTAATACAAGTTGAAATATCATCATTTCTATCTTTAGTTACATAATATCTGACTTTGTAGCCATTGCTTAAAAAATCTTCAAAAACAATATGTTTTTCATACTCTTTTAAAGGTCCCATGAAAGCATGTTTCATATACGTAGCTTTTTCTTCATTATTAAACGAATAGAATGTATCTTCATAATTTGAAGAAGTAGAATATGTTGTGTTCCATCTATGATTAAAATAAAAAGTATTAAATAAAATAAAAGCAGTATAAGGCGTAATAACTAAATCGTCTTTTTTAAGTAAATCAGTTTCGTTAACCTTCTTATTTATATTATAAACTAATGATTCAATATTATTTTCATCATGGATATTTAAAGAATATGCTTCACAATATAAAGATGTTAAATAATTTAAATAGGTAGGATTTATCACATATTTTTCACTATCATTAATGAAAAATCCATTGTAAATCTCACTAATTCCATTTTCATTTATAAAATAATTATTTTCAAAATATTTTCGATAATTTACATTTCTTGTTTCATTATCACTTCCTAATACATTATTAAGAATACTATTTGCTTCTTTACTACTTCCTAAAGATAAAAAGTGTAATGAAGAATATAAATTTGATGGAGAATATACAAAATTGCTATGATTTCCTATATATTTTTGAAAAATTAATTCATTAAATGATTCTACATTAAAAACAAATTCCTCATCATAACCATTATTTACTTTTCTATCTTTTGAGGGATAATTGACTTCATTTAAAGCTCGAATTGAAGAAGCATATATAGCTTTAAGTTCTTCATCAGAGTAATTATGTTTTATTTTCTTTATTGTTTCAACAGTTTCTAAAACAGTGCAAGAAGATAAAAATATTACTCCTAAAGAAAGAGATATTATTGCTACATTTAATAAAAATTTTTTATTTGTATTCATACCATTTACCTCTAGAATTATTAAAACAAATAAATAAAATTAAAACAATAAACAAAAAGTACATTGTTTACTTATTATTTTTATCTTCCTTATCTTTTGCAAACAAAGAATAATATCTTTCTAAAAATCCTTTACGTTTAGTACAAAGACCAATATATAGAATATCAATAATATTTTCTTGAACTACCCTACTTCTTGTTGAATAAGTTCTTAATCCTTTATCTACTGAAGAATGTTCTATACAAATATCACATATTTTAGATAAGGAATTATTTCCAACCATTGTAATACCAATAATTTTAGCCCCATTTTCTTTGACATATTTTAAGGCGTCAAGTATCTCTTTTGTTTCTCCAGTATAAGATAAAGCAATAACTACATCTTTACTTTTTAGTGTAGTTGCTGAAAGGATAAGTGAATGAGGATTATCATAAACTTCACAGTTAATTCCAAGACGTTGAAATTTAAATTTTAAATCAAGGGCTGGAGCTACAGATCCACTTAAAGCATAAACTACAACTCTAGGAGCCTTGTGAATTGCTTCTATTGCTTTTAAAACTTTAGTTTCTTCTATCATCATTAATGAATTTCTTATTGATTCAATATTTAAATTACAAACAACCTTAATAACTGTATCAATATCCATATTTAATGGATTTTCATGATTAATTTCATAAACATTTTCTTGAACAGGTAAAGAATTAGCTTCATGATACATATCCCTAATAAATTCTTTAAACCCTTTATATCCTAAAGTAATTGCAAATCTATTAATTGTAGAACAACTAACCCCACTTTCCTTAGATAATTCTGAAATTGTTAATACAGAGGCTTCGTTTATATTTTTAAGCAAAAAATCAGCAAGTTTTTTCTCTTGCTTAGTGAATGTTTTATAATATTCGTTAATCTTTAATATTCCACTATTCATATTACATTTTATATAACAATCCATTTATAAATACAAACATAAATTAGATGTTTTCTAAATATCTATCTCTTAATACTTTAATATCTTCGTCACTAATTTTTAAATAATTTCTAATATAATTATCTATTCCACCATAATGTTCATCCAATAATTTAAAATAAAATTCAACATAAATTTGTTTTGGAATATATAAACAATATAGAAAATCCACATCAAAATATGTTGGATTATCTATATTATCTAATTCTTTTTTAAAAATAGGATACATATAATTAAATGTTTTCATATGTTCTTTAATGATTGTTTCTTTATCTACACCTAAAACATATAAAAGCAAAATAGCAGCAATTCCTGTACGATCTTTACCACTTGTGCAATGAAATATAATACCGCCTTCTTTTTGATCAATAATAAGTCTAAAGAATTTTGAATAAGCTTCTATTGATTCTTCAGTCAATGTAAATCCTTTATAAACATTAAAGAAAAACTCATCAGGAGTTACTTTAATTGTATAATCAAATCTTTGTTTATCTAAATATTTATATACTTTTAAATGTTCTTTTCTTGTTGAAAAAATCTTATCGGGTTTATTAATAAATGAAGTTTCGCTTCTAAAATCAATTACTAATTGAAGATTACATTTATTTTTTAAAAGTAAATATTCATCTTCACTAAGTGAATCTAAAGAAGCACTTCTAAAAAGTAAATTTTCTTTTATTTTTTTATTATCTTTCGTTTTTATATTTCCTAAGTCACGAAAGTTTTTCACACTTTTTAATTCAAAATCCATATTATTTCCCTAATAATTTTGAAACTCTATCACTTTCATCAGTTGGACGTTTTCCTTTTTCAAATTGGATAATATGCTCACTTCTTAAATCAACTAAATAAGTCTTACTAACAATATCATGGAAACCAATCTTTTCTTTTGTTACACACATCAAAAGTAAATTTAAGCCAACAATAACGATTGAAAAATAAGTAAATTTTAAATAAATCAAAAAAGGAGCTAAGAATGAAATTAAATACAATATTAAATATCTAATTAAAATGTGATACCACTTTGGTTTACTATTTGTAATTTTTCTAGCTAATCCAATTTTTAACATAAGCTGAGCTAATGTAGCATTGTTTTTTGTAAATAACGGAATTAAAAAATAAATAATAAAGGAGACAAAAGTTAAAATAATAATTACTGAAAGAACCATCGTTAAATAAGTTTCATTTCCATTTTTAACAATTAAAGGATCACTATTTAAAAATTCAATTGCTAAAGAATATTGTTTTTCATAAAAATCTTTAAAAACCTTGTATTCAATATCATTTTTCTCAACTATGTTTTGACTATCATCTTTATAAAATAAATTGCTAGCAATTTTAGCTTCGCTATATGTTTCAATTTTATTTAAACTCAAAGCCCTTTCATCATGAGTATAAAAATAAATAATTCTATCATCATAAGCTTCTTTTAAGTTATCGTTTTCACCTATTTTCTCATCAACACTATATATTTTCTCATTAGATACAATATAAAGGTTAGATTCAATATATATTTCATTAACTTCATCAATTTTTGAAAAATAATTAAGTTTAGGAAAAATGAAAAAATAAGTTAACAAAAACAACCCTAAAACTAGGATTGCTCCAATTAAAAAATCTATTAAACCAGCACAAAAGCGGCGAACAATTGAAGGTTTATTCAAGGTTTTTTCTCTATTTTCGATATGTTCTGCCGCTTCTTTTGCCATTTTTTATAATATCTTTACTTCACCAACACCAATGTTATTACCATCTTCTCCATCAAATAAAACTATTTGGTCACCAGTTATATTGAAATTAATTTCAGAATCAACTGGATAGTCGATTAAACCAAATTGAACTGCTGAAAGAATTTCATCATGAAGATTAATCTTAACAGTAGTTTCCATTCCACTTGGAAGAGTCGAATAGGCTAAACCTTTAATAGCACCATCTTTTGAGATTGGTAAAAATTCTGGTCTTATACCTAAGATGACGCTATTTCCTTTTAAAGCGATATCATTATGAGCAATAAATCTTGCTTTTACATCTAAGAATGAAAGGGTTAATTCGTTCTTCTTAGAAGATTTAATTGCTTCACATTTAATAAAATTAATACTAGGATTACCTACGAAATCAGCAACAAATAAGTTTGCAGGATTTGAATAAACAGTTAATGGTTTATCGTATTGTTGAAGAACACCTTTATTGATTAAACAAATTCTTGTTGCAAGAGTCATAGCTTCTAATTGGTCATGGGTAACATAAACAAATGTTGAGTTTGTAGAAGTATGCAAACGTTTAAGTTCACCTCTCATTTCAAGTCTTAATTTTGCATCAAGGTTACTTAAAGGTTCATCCATAAATAAGACTTTTGGTCCAGGAGCAAGAGTACGAGCAATAGCAACACGTTGTTGTTGTCCTCCACTTAGTTCACTTGGATATCTCCCCATGAATTCAGAAATTTTTACAACACGTCCAACTTCTCTAACTTTAAGATCGATTTCTTCTTTTGAAAGTTTTCTATTCTTTAAAACATGGACTGTATCACCCTCAAATTCACCATTCTTAAGATCAATAAATGGAATTAAAGAGCCATCTTCTCTAATCAAATAACCATCATTTGCATATTTATTTGTTAAAACTTGAATTTTAGCTCCATATTTCTTTTTAAGTGCTTCTAACGTAGAAATATATTTTTCTTTAAAAGATTTAATTTTTTCTTCAGTTTTTTCTTCGTTAGTTTCTGTTTCTTTTTCTATTAGTTTTTTAATATTTAAAGCAATTTTAGAAACTGGTAATTTTGCAAAAATAGTACATGCTTTTTCGCTATATTGTGTTGAATTTTTAATTAAAGTAGCTGCGTCAACACTACTATTTTTAGCTTCAACAACATAATTTATTAAAGATTCATGATTATCTAACATAGATAAAATTTCTTTATCTACACTATAATTAAAATCATAAGTAATAGGTCCTAGAACTCTACCATTTGGTAATAGTTTTAAACCTAGCTTTTCATATTTTGCTTCGATTGAAGTATTGTATTTAGTATAAGCTTTCTTGAATAAAAGGATTTCTTTTTTGATTGCATCTTCCATTCTAGCTGCTTCTACTTCACTAACTTCTTTATTAAATGATTTTTCATAAACTTTATGATACATTTTATAAAGTTTTTTACTTGATAATTCAGTGATTTCATATTTATTTTCTAAAGCTACATAGATTTTATTAGGTTGTAATCTATTATCTTTATCAACACATGTTTCAATAAGCTCTTTAACTTCAGCAAAATTATCAACAATTTGCATCAATTTAATATTAGCAACATATTCAGCTTCATTTAATGGCATGTATCCTTTTAAATTTTCAAGACCAAATTCAATATTTTTTTGAACAGTCATATGTGGCCAAAGAGCATAGTTTTGGAATAAGAAACCAATATCTCTTTTTGCAGGAGAAATATTAATACCTAATTCACTATCAAAAACAATCTTATTACCAATTGTAATTCTTCCTTCAGTTGGTGTTTCAAGTCCTGCAATCATTCTTAAAGTTGTAGTTTTACCACATCCAGAAGGACCTAAAAGTGTAACAAATTCTCTATCTTCAATAACCATATTGAGGTGATCAACTCCAACAAAATCACCCCATCTTTTTGAAACATTAATTAATTCAATTCTAGGCATATCTTTATCCTCCTATACCCTTATCGATAGATGCACCTGTAAGTTTATTAACAAGTAAATTAACAATAATAACAAATGCAACAATTAATAAATTAATACCATTACTAATTTGAGTTAAACCATATGTATCGAAATATTGTAAAACATTAGTAATAAGTGTAAAGTTTGTTGTAATAAGAACAAATAATGTTAATTCTCTCATACAACTAATAAATGGAAGTAAATAACAACTTATAAATGATGATTTTTGAATTGGGAATAATATTTTAAACATTCTCTTAATCCATGGACAACCAGTCATAACAGCTGCTTCTTCAATTTCTCCACTAACTTGTAACATCGAATTAGTACCGCTTCTTGAAGCAAATGGAAGAAATTTAATACTTCCTGCCATAATACAAATTAAAATAGCACCAAATTCACCACCTTTTCCAGAAGCATTTAACCATTCAAATCCTTTTTGGAAAGAAAGTGAAAAGAAAATTGCACCAAAACTTAAAGCAGGAATTAAATATGGGAGGAAAGCTAAATTAGAAACATAATTTGAGAAAAATCCTCTTCTATTTTTACTAACAGCATATCCAATTAATATACCAAATGTTCCAGCAACTAATGCAGTAAGTACAGAAACAAGAACACTTCTTCCAAAACCTCTCCATATTGTAAAATTATGCAAAATACCTTGAGACGATTGTCCTTGAGCAGACAATCTAACATCCAATTCTTCAGTAGTAATCCAATATCTTAAAGTAATTGATGTTATATCACCACTATTTTCTTCAAGCGATTCAAGAATAAATGTTACAAGAGGAAATACAGCAAAGAACGTAACAAATAAAACTAAAATAGCACAAACAACCCATTTAACCCATTTAGTTTGACTTCCACCAATTTTAACCTTGGTAACTTGTCCAGATTTACCACTAACAGTTGTAAATCCTCTTCTTGATTTAGTAAATGAGTTATTAATTAAAAGAATAATGACACTTAAAAGAAGCAAGATAACTGCAACAACATAACCTTGACCTTTTTGACCTGTCGTCATTAAGAAACCTCTCATAGCTTGAGAAATAGAGGTAAAACTACTATCTTTATTTAAGAAAGCAGGTACAGTATAACTAGAAATTGAACTTGAAAATACAAGTAAAACTGTAGAAATAATTGCTGGAGCAACAATTGGTATAGTAATTCTACCTAAAATTTTTGCTCTACTTGCTTTTAATATGGTAGCTGCTTCTTCAAGGTTAGCATCCATATTTCTTAAAATTCCACCAATTAAAATATAAGCAAATGGGGAATAATGAATTCCTAAAACTAAAGCACATGGCCAAAAACCATATACTAGCCATTGAGGTGCACATATTCCTGTAAGCGATTGTAACATACCTACTTGATAATTTGAGGCCGCTAAAGCACTATTTTTAAAGAAATTTTCCCAAAACATTGCAATTGACCATGAAGGCATAATGTAAGGGAAAATAAAAACAGTAGAAATATATTTTTTGAAAGGAATATTACTTCTTGTAATAAACCAAGCTAATACACCACCAACAATAACAGCAATTAAACAAGCAACTATAGCCATTAAAATACTTTGTCCAAGTGGAGTCCAAAAATACTTCAATGAGAAGTCATACTGCGTTGTAAAAAGAGCAGTAGGCCATTGGCACCAAGTCCAATCGCCTTTTTTTAGATTTAAATTCCATTGTTCGTTAAACGTTTTAGCTTCTTGTAAATGTTGAACTTTAAATGAATCAAAAAATAAAGATACTAAAGGAATTAAAACGCTAACGGTCAATAAAATTGTGAAAAATAAAATAATTAGATTTTGAGGCTTAGAAAAAAAGGTTTTCAATGTATTTAAAAACTTTTTCCATGTAAGGGTTTTACACCAGTAAATGAAATTTCTAAATGAAACCGCAATTGAATGCCCCCAACTCCTAATCTTATAACTTAATGAATTCATAATTTTATTTCCTTATAAAGTTATGCAGGAGGCATAACCTCCTGCATATATTAAGATATTTTTTAAAATTATTTTTTAGAAACAATTAATGATTGAATCTTTGTAATTTGAGCAGTCTTGACAGTCTTGAGATAGTTATAATCTTCAATGATTGATTTTTGCATCCAAGTTTCTTTTGTCCAGTCATTATCATTAACGCCAACTGTTGTAGATGTACATGGATAATAATAACCATACATATTAGCAGCTTGACCAGCTTTATTTGGTGTTGAATCAGAATACATAACAGTTGTATAGAATTCTGGTGTAAGAATAAATCTAGCATATAAACATGCAGTATATGGGTGTTTTGCATTATTAACAATTTGTGAATACATTGTATACATAAATCCATTAAATCCTTCAATTGCTAAATCCCAACCAACTGTAGTCATTGCATTTGTTTCTTTTGTTCCATCACCATCAAGATCGTAAGTTTTTCCTGCAGCATCTTTCATCTTAGCGAAAGCACCATAATAAACAAATGGATCTTTACCTTCAACTTTAACTTCTTTACATTGAGTTTCTTTCATAGCTGTTCCATCACTTGAATGGAAAACTTTGATGTTATTAATAAATGTTGTGACATAGCAATCACCAATAGTTGTGTAAAGTTCGTTGCCTTTATCATCTTTCCAATCAGATGTTGCAAAATCTTTACCATAATACTTCTTATAAGCAGCAGCTAATTTTGGAGCATTTGCTTCATCATATAATGATAATAAGAATGACATATTGATTTGTTCTGTAACTGGAGATTGGAAGGAAAGATTATCTAAATGACCTTCATCAGTATCTCTACCAGCAAGTTGCCAAATATTATGTAAGTCAACACCTAATGTCTTATTAACAAAGAAAATTTTGTTAAAGTGAATTCCTTTAAGTGGTAAAGTATCTTTTTCAGCTAATCCCATTTCAGCATAATCGCTTGGAACATAATTATGTAAAATTCCACTTTCAGCATAATCAGCAAGAGATCTTGCATCTTGGACTAAAGCAAAGTCAGCAAAATAAGTTTGTTCAGCTTGATCAAGAGCGGTTAATAATTGATAATCTTTATAACCATTATTGCAATATGTCTTTTCAGCTGGTAACCAAGTATAAATTTCGCAGAACTTTTTTAAACCTCTAGCGAGTGTTGAAGTTAATCCTACGACTTTAAACGTATCGTTTGAGGCTTCCATTTCAGCTTTAGCAGCTTCTTCAAGTTCTTTTAATGACATTTTACTTGCTTTAGCGACAACATCAGCTGTTTCATTACCTGTTCCACTAGTACTATTACAGCTAACCATTGAAACTACGCCAAGTGATAATAACGATGCACACATTATTGTAAGTGCTTTTTTCATATAAAATTTTTCCTCCTTAAAAATAAATTTTTAAATGATATCATTAGTTTACAAAGTTAAAGTTTAAATGACAAGAATTTTTTTGTAAGCGCTTACATTTTGAAAAAAATTTTCTTTATATATTTATTGTTTAAAAATTTAAATTTATTCGATGTTATCGATATTATTTTTATTTATTAATATATTTTATCAAAAGTTGTCAAATGCAAACTTTTTATCTATGAAAATAATTTTCACATATAAATTTTAATTTCAATAAAAATTTTCATTTTATTTTAAAATCAATAATGATATATTAATCAAAAAAGGGGAAAATTTATGCCACTAGTAAATTTAAATCAACTTTATAAAGATGCTTATGTTAACAAATATGCTATTGGTGCATTCAATGTTGATACACTTGCTATGTGTAGAGCAGTTCTTGAAGTTAGTCAAAAAAATAGATCTCCAGTAATACTTATGTTTAGTGAAGGCAGCAGAGCCTTCATGCATCCTGGAAATATTAAAGATTTAATTGAAAATATTTCACAAGATATTACTATTCCATTTGCCATTCATTTAGATCATGGAAGAAGTATTGAAAGTTGTATTAGCTGCATCGATGAAGGCTTTACTAGCGTCATGATTGATGCTAGCAAGTATAGTTTTGAAGAAAATGTTCGTATCACTAAACAAGTTGTTGAATATGCTCATAAGCATAATGTAACTGTAGAAGCTGAAGTTGGATGTGTTGAAGCTTCAAAAAAAGATGAAGATAATTTCTATACTGATCCAGATGTTGCAATTAGATTCATTAAAGAAACTGGGTGCGATTCTTTAGCAGTTAGTATAGGTACTGGACATGGTTTAATGAAATTTAAAGAGGATGAAAAACCTCAATTAAGATTTGATATTTTAGAAAAAATTAATGAAAAACTACCCTATTTCCCACTTGTTTTACATGGATCAAGTTCAATTTCGCCTTCACTACTTGAAGATTTTAATAAGTATGGAGGTAATATAAAAACTGCCAAAGGAATTGATGAAGCATTACTTTCAAAAGCTGCATCAATTAATGTATGTAAGATTAACATTGGAACAGACTTTAGGATGTCATATATTACAGGCTTAAGAGAAGCCTTAGCAAAAAATAGTGATAAATTTACACCAAGAACATTTTTAACCCCTGCTCTAGAAAAGATTAAAGAATGTGTTGATTATAAACAGAATCATATATTTAATAGCGTAAATCGCATAAAGGAGGAATAAATATGAGTTTAGTTACAACAAAAGAAATGTTTAAAAAAGCATATGAAGGAAAATATGCTATTGGAGCTTTTAATGTCGATAACATGGACATTATGAAAGCTGTTTTGGATGCTGCTGAAGAAAAGAAATCTCCAGTAATTATTGCAATTTCTAGCGGTGCTCTTGCTTTTATTGGTGAAGAATATATTAAAGAATTATTAGTTTGTTCAACTAAAAAATATAGTGTCCCTATTGCTCTTCATTTAGATCATGGCAAAAGTGTTGAATTATGTAAAAAATGTGTCGATTTAGGCTTTACTTCAGTTATGATTGATGCTTCAAGTTATGATTATGAAACAAATATTAAAATGACTAAAGAGGTAGTTGAATATGCTCATGCTCGTGGAGTTGTTGTTGAAGCTGAACTTGGAGCAATTGCTGGAATTGAAGATGAAGTTCAAGTTGATGACAAATATGGTTGTTTCACCCATCCTGATGAAGCTGTTGACTTCGTTTCTAGAACTGGCATAGATTCTTTAGCTATTGCTATTGGAACTGCCCATGGAGCTTATAAATTTAAACCAGGCCAAAAACCTCAATTAAGATTTGATATTTTAGAAGAAATTGAGCAAAAACTACCTTCTTTCCCACTTGTTTTACATGGAGCAAGTAGTGTTCCACATTCTGATTTAGAAGTATTAAATAAGTATGGTGGAGAAATGGAAGAAGCTATTGGAATTCCAGAAACTATGTTAAGTGAAGCTAGTAAACATGCAGTTTGTAAAATTAATGTTGGTACTGATATTAGAGTAGCTTATGTTGGTGGATTAAGAAAAGCCCTAGCAGAAAATAAAGATAAATTTGATGTTAGAGTTTTTGTAAATCCAGCAATGGAATCAGTAAGAAATCTCATCAGAAACAAATTAGATAATGTTTTCCACTCAAGTGGACATGCTAATGATTAATAAGGAGAAAATAATATTATGAGTTTAGTAAATACTAAAGAAATGTTTAAAAGAGCCTATGAAGGTCATTATTCAATTGGAGCTTTTAACGTAGATACATTTGATACATTCAAAGTAGTTTGTGAAGCAGCAAAAGAAGAAAATTCACCAGTAATTATTCAAATTACTGAAAACGTTATTAAATATTTTGGAGAGAACTATTTAATGGCAATTGCTAAAACTGCAAGTGAAACCGGAATTGAAATGGCTCTTCATTTAGATCATGGAAAAAGCGTTGAAATTTGCAAAAAATGTGTTGATTTAGGTTTTACTTCTGTTATGATCGATGCTTCAAGTATGAGTTTTGAAGATAATATTCGTTTAACTAAAGAAGTAGTTGAATATGCTCATAAGCATAATGTAACTGTTGAAAGTGAATTAGGTTCAATTACTGGTATTGAAGATGATTCAACAGTTGAAGATAAGTATGGTCACTTCACTCATCCAGATCAAGTTGTCGAATTTGTAACTAGAACTAATATTGACTCATTAGCCGTTGCAATTGGAACAGCTCATGGAGCATTTAAATATAAACCTGATGAAAAACCAGCTTTAAGATTTGATATTTTAGAAGAAATTGAACAAAAACTACCTTATTTCCCACTTGTTTTACACGGATCAAGCAGTGTTCCTAAAGAAAGACTTGCTCTTATTAATAAATATGGAGGACAACTTGCTGAAGCTAAAGGTATACCTGAAGAGATGTTAACTGAAGCTAGTAAGAGAGCCGTTTGTAAAATTAATGTTGGAACTGATTTAAGAGTTTGCTTTACAGGTGAAGTTAGAAAATTCTTTGCAGAACAACCAAAAGAATTTGAAATTAGAAAATATACTACTCCTGCAAGAAACGCTGTTAAAGAGATGGTTAAAGATAAGATGAGAAATGTCTTCCTTTCTTCAAATCATGCTAAAGTAGATTAACTTTTTAAACTTCCTTCTATAGATAAAATGCTCATTCATTGAGCATTTTTTCTTATA
>JAEDOI010000061.1 GCA_016302065.1 Bacilli bacterium
AAAAAAAGATAGCTTTTTTATTATAAGAGGAAATTTATTTAAAAAGTTAATAATTTAGAACTAACTTCTTTGTCATCCTTAATAGCTTCATCTTTATCTTTTTCTTTATTCTTTTCATTATTTTTAATAATTGTAGCTACACTTAAAGGGATAGCAACACAAATAGTAGCTCCCATAAAAATAGAAAAACAAAAACCAATCTTTTTAAAATAAAAGAATGCTCCTTTATGATGTGTTTTAACTAATTTATCTTTCATAACCTACCTCACCCTCTTTAAAATCCTAAGTTTTGCACTTTTACTTCTAGGATTGTTAATAATTTCTTCTTCACTTGGGACAATAACTTTTTTGTTTACCTCTATGAAGTTAGCTTCTTCTATATCTTTAGCTTTTCTAAAGTCATTGATTCTATTGCCTTCAACAACTGAATATTTTTTAAACAAATTTTTAACAATACGATCTTCTAATGAATGGAATGTAATAACACATACCCTTCCATTAATATTTAATGAATTAATAACATCTTCTAAAGCTTTCTTTAAGACATTAAGTTCATTATTTACTTCAATTCTTATGGCTTGAAATATTTGTTTAGCTGGATGTCCTACCTTATTTAATTCTTTTAATGGTTTACTTCTTTTAATAATATCAACTAAATCAAATGTAGTAACAATTGGTTTAATATCTCTTTCTTTAACAATATTTTTAGCGATATTATAAGAATATTTATCTTCACCATATTCTTTAAAAACTCTTAATAATTCTTTAAATGAATAAGTATTAACAACATCATAAGCTGTTAATGAAGAAGATAAATCCATTCTCATATCCAATTTATTGTTAAATCGATAAGAGAAACCACGATAATCTTCATCAAATTGAGGGGATGACACACCTAAATCGAATAGTGCTCCATCAAGAGTTGAAATGTTTAAGTCAGACAATATATTTTTGATGTTAGAGAAGTTAGATTTAACAATTTTATAGCGATTACTTATTTTGCTTAACTCAACACGAGAATAACTTATTGCTTCTTCGTCTTGATCTATTCCAATAAGGAGACCATTAAGAGATAATCTTTTTAATATTTCTTTACTATGTCCTGCTCTTCCTAAAGTTAAATCTAAATATACTCCATCACTTTTAATATCAAGTCCTTCAATTACTTCATTGAGTAATATTGGTTTATGTTCATTACTCTTCATTTTTTAATATTGCTTCAGCATCTAATTCAAATGAAGATTCGTTCATTTCTTGATATTTCTTCCATTTTTCATTGTCCCAAATTTCGAAATGATCAAGAACTCCAACAATAATGACATCTTTATTAATACCATATTGCTTTAAAGTTTTAGAAGGAATTAATACTCTATTAGCATTATCTACTTTAAGTTCAACAACGCTACTTAGAAGTATTCTTTGATGTAATCTGACTTTTTCTTTTTCAAATTCAAGAGAAGTTAATCGAGAAATGTAATTTTGGAATTCATTTTCAGGATAAACAGAAAGACATCCATCAAATCCTTTTAAAAGATATAAAGACTTACTAATTTCATCTCTAAACTTACTTGGAATTGTAAGACGGCCCTTGTCATCTAAAGAATATTCATAACTTCCAAAGAACATACTTTTACACTTTCTCCCATTTTACTCCACTTGTAATTATATATTATATTTAATTTATTAAATAAGCAACAAAATTTTTATAAAATTTTAAATAAATTTTATTAAATTATTTACTATTAATTTACTAAATACATACTATTTAGCAATAATTTAAAATATTTTAGTTAAATTAAGAGTAAATTATTAAATGAAATTAAACCTAGACAATAAAGTGGGAGAAAATTCCAAAAAAATTATAATTTTATTCAAATAAAAAATCTCTTAATTGCTTAAGAGATTTTTTAAATTTTAAATAATTTTTACATTAACTTAGCGCCACTACTAGTTCCAATTCTAGTTGCACCAGCTTCAATCATTTCAAGCATTTCTTTATGGGTTCTAACTCCACCTGCGGCTTTAACACCCATTTCTTCACCAACTGTTTCTCTCATTAACTTAACGTCTTCAATAGTGGCTCCACCTTTTGAAAATCCAGTTGAAGTTTTTACAAAATCAGCATTTGCTTCTTTAGCAAGTAAAGAAGCTTTAACAATTTCTTCTTTTGTTAATAAACAACATTCAAGAATAACTTTTAAGGTATGATCTTTACAAGCTTCTTTTATAGCTTTAATTTCATTTTTGACATAATCATAATCTTTATCTTTTAATTTAGAGATATTGATTACCATATCAATTTCATCAGCGCCTTTTAAAATAGCATCTTTAGTTTCAAATACTTTAGCTTCAGTTGTCATACTACCAAGTGGAAAGCCAATAACTGTACAAACTAAAACATCACTTCCTTTCAAACATTCTTTTGAATATGAAATAAAAGAAGGATTTACACATACAGATTTAAAATCATATTTTTTACTTTCTTCACAAAGAGCTTTAATTTGCTCACTTGTTGCATCTGCTTTTAATAATGTATTATCAATATATTTATTGTAATTCATAATTAATTAATAAAATAAGGCTTAACAAAGCCTTATTTTTCTTCCTTTACTTTAATAACTTGTTTGCCATCATAATATCCACATTTTGGGCAAACAGTATGAGCATGAATCATTGCTCCACAATGAGCACAAGTACAAACACCATTAACATGTAATTTATAATGTGTTCTTCTCATTCTTTTTGTAGTTTTACTAGTTCTTCTAAATGGTACTGCCATAAATAAATCCTCCTAAAGCATATATATTATATATAAAACAAAAATTAAAATCAAAAATAATTATACATTATATAAAAATATCTTTATTTATTCGATATTATCGATAAAATAGAATTTTGACATTGTCAAAATTCTATTATATTTTTATTGTTTTATTCTTCTTCTACAAATACTTTTAAAAATGGTTTATTATCTTTTAAAGTCCACATTGAAGAATTGAAATTACATGTAGTTATAAATTCACTTTCATCATTAAATTTAGCTTCTTTTACACCCATATAATTTTCTGTCTTATCAGTTAAGGTTGGATCAGCACTATTATATAAATTATGGCAATAACCTCTCTTAGTAATGTCATTTACATAAAGATCACCAAGATAGTATCCAGCCGTTTCACTATCACCATAAGCATTCATCGAAGCTTCAAAATAAATTGCTCCATAATCTTCATTAGTAAATGTTGTATCAACATAAATACTACTAGTTTCAAATAATCCATCAGCATTAAGAACAACTGCTGCTAGACCTGCAACGGTTGAACCCTTCATTTCTCCACTATTTTCGGTAGGTTCTAAAGCGCTAACTACGCCCCCACTATATATATCTTCAAATAATGAATACTTAGTATTAGATTCAAATGCTCCATATCCAAATACTTGAGCTGTTTTATAATTTCCACTACCTGTTCCAATTGTTTCATCGACAACGGAAGTTACACTTGCTTCACTACTAATATCTGTTAAAATACAATTTCTTGTTTCAAAATCAAAATCAGCTACAAATCCAGCAGTTCTAACAAATGAATCAGATGTAACTTTACTATTAACTACGGTTGTATTATCAACCATGTTTTCTTTAACTGCTACAAAAGCATCATTATCCCTTGAACCAAAAGCAGAATAAATATTACCAGCAAATCCACCAACAGAAACAGATATTTGTGTATGATTTTCACCATCACTATAGCTTACATCTCCACCAACAACTTTATTTCTAGTAATAAAATTAGGAACAGTATCGCCATCGCTATTATATACTGTTGAACTATAAAGGTTTAAATCTCCAACAATTCCACCAACATAACATCTTCCAGTTAAACCAGTTGATGGTAAAGGCAAAGCATCTGTAAATGCAACTTTGGTATTAGTTACAGTGTTACCAATTAATTCAACTCCACTATC
>JAEDOI010000004.1 GCA_016302065.1 Bacilli bacterium
AAGAGCAAATTTAGTAACAGCAGGACCAACTAATTCATAAATTATGGTTGAAGTTAAAATTGTAGCTATAATTAAAGTTCCTAAAGAAGAATCCGTACTTGAAAGAGATTTACTTGCACTAGTTGCTAAACCTATAGCAACACCTGCTTGAGGAATAAGTGTTAAACCTAAATATTTTTTAACTTCAGGTTCAGCTTTTGTAATAGTAGCACCAAATAAAGAACCACAATATTTACCTATTACTCTAGAAATAACATAAGTTAAAGCAATAATTAATAAAATAATATTGTTATCACTAGCAAAGACAGTTAAATCTAAATTAGCACCACTTAAAATAAAAAATAACATAAATATTGGAGGGGTAATTTCATCAATTCTATTGAATGTAAGAATTGAATCTTTTCTAAAGTTAATTAAAATAGCGCCAGTTACCATGCACATTAAAAGACTAGATAAATCAAAATTCCCCATGAAATCCTGTTTAAAAAGAATGGATAAACCTAAATTTAAGAATAAAGCAAAGATACATAGTCCCATTCTATTAGCACGTGACTTAAATAAATTAAATAATAACGAAATTAAAAATCCTAAAACAGCTCCAATTGCTAAAGATAAAACAATTTCAATTACTGGTTTAGCAAGCATTTCATATAGATTTATAACTCCATTTCCAGTTTCAATTGTTTTAGCTATACTAAATAAAACTGAAAATAAAATTAAAGCAACAGCATCGTCAAGAGCAACAACTGGAAGCAAAGTTTCAGTAACAGGACCCTTAGCTTTATATTGCTTAATAACTAGTAATGTTGCTGCAGGAGCAGTTGCACAGCTTATAGCAGCAAGGGTAAGAATTAGAGGCCATGATATTTGATTTACTGATCCTTTATTAATTGCTCCATAAATAAAATGAACAATCATTAAGAATAAGAAAACGAATAAACATGCACCAAAAGCTTCAAAGAAAGTAATAGATAAAACTTTCTTTCCAACTTTTTTAATACTTTTTATATTAAAACTACTACCTATTGTGAAAGCAATAAAAGTTAGTGCAATTTCACTAATAAATCCTAAGTTATTTACTATTTGTCCAATATTTGAAGCAGCAATATCTGCGCTATTGAATTTAAATCCATTGAAAAATAATCCTAAAACATAAGGACCTACTAAAATTCCAGTTAAAAGATATCCAGTTACGTTAGGTAACTTAATTAATTTCATTAGACGAGTTGAAAGAAGAGCAATAATTATTGCTATACCGATATAAATATAAGTATTCATAATTAAATACTTCCTTCGTAATTATCTATTTTATAGGAATACATTCCGCCTTTAACATCTTTAAAGTTGTTTGTGTATTTTCTAATCAAATCTTTTACTGTTTTTAAATCTTCGTCATCTAAAATAAAATATGAAAAACAAGAATCTTTATGAGTTCCTGTTGCTAAATGGCGTAGATTAAAAAACATTCTATCATCATCTTCTTCATCATCTTGTAAAATATGTTTTAAAGATTTAGCAATTAAAACTGATGAATTAAAACCTTTTTGAGACAATATTTGAAATAATTCACCAGTAGCATCACCATTTTTAAGAATCAATATTAAAATATTTTTCATTTTTGAAACCTTCTTTTATCAATGGCTTAAAAGCCATTGATAATTAAAAACAAAATTTATTATATTAAATTATTTTTTCCATAATCCATGAAGATTACAATAAGCTAAAACTTCTTTAACTTCTTCACCTTCAGTTAAAGCAAATGTTGCTTTAGGTTCATCATTCCATTTAAGGTCATGTCTATAAACATTTTTGTTTGTTACAAGATATATAAATTGAATATAGTGAACTTCGGTCATTGGATGAACAACACTACCAACAACTACTTCAACAGTATTTCCTTTAACATTTACTACAGGAATATGTTTTTCAGTGGCAGCTTCTGTAGTGTTTGGAACTAATTCAACCATATTTTCTCCACAGCAAACTGTAGGACAGCAGTGAGTTGAAGGAATTAATTCAACGATTTTTTTACAATGTGTACAATATAATAATTTAAGTTCTTCCATAATCTATTCTCCTTTTTAATTATTATAATACTTATAATAATAAATGTTAAATTAAGTGATTTTAAAGTTAATAAATTATATAAAAATGTAGTTAAAAATATTATAATAATCTTAGTGAGGATTTTAATTTATGTATAAAAAAAGATTGGTTACACAAGATACTTATTATGTTGGTGCTAGTGAAAGAAGATTAGCATTATTTGAAAACGTTTATCCATTAAATAATGGTGTTAGCTATAACTCATATTTAATATTAGATGAAAAAACTTGTTTACTCGATAGTGTAGATAAATCTGTCGAAGATGTATTTATTAAGAAAGTAGTGGATGGATTAAATGGTAGAAAATTAGATTATTTAGTTGTTAACCATATGGAACCAGATCATGCTTATACTTTAAAAAGAGTTATTGATCTTTATCCAGAAGTTAATGTAGTTTTAAATGATAAAACATTAAGAATGTTTAAAAACTTTAATAATGGTTTTGAACCAAAGAATTTTACAATTGTAAAAGAAATGGATCAATTAGTATTAGGAAAGCATACTCTTGTATTTATTTTTGCTCCAATGGTTCACTGGCCAGAAGTTATGGTTACATATGATGCATATACTAAAACATTATTCTCAGCTGATGCATTTGGAACATTTGCTGCATTAAATGGAAATTTATTTGCTCATGAAGTTAATTTTGAACATGAATATTTAGATGAATCAAGAAGATATTATACAAATATTGTTGGGAAATATGGAACTCAAGTTCAAGCTATTTTGAAGAAAGCAAGCACAGTTGAAATTGAAACTATTTGTCCTTTACATGGTCCAATTTGGAGACAAGATATTAATTATTTAATTTCTCTTTATGATAAATGGTCAAGATATGAACCAGAAGTAAATGGTGTCTTGATTGTTTATGGTTCTATTTATGGAAATACTGAAGAAGTTGCTAATTTAATTGCTGATTCTTTAGCTCTTGAAGGAATTAAAAATATTAAAATGTATGATGTTAGTAAAACAGATAAATCTTATTTAGTGGCTGAAGCATTTAAATATTCTCACTTTGTAATTTGTTCCTCAACTTATAATATGGGTATTTTTACACCAATGGAAGAATTCTTATTGGATTTAAAATATCATAACTTGCAAAATAGAAAAATTGCTGTTGTTGAAAATGGTTCATGGGCTCCAAATAGTGGCAAATTAATTAAAGAAATATTTGCTTCTATGAAAAATATGACAGTATTATCAAGTTCATTTACTATTAATTCAAGAATTAAAGATGCTCAAGAAAATCAAGTTGAAGCATTAGCTAAAGAAATAGCTATTGATTTCCCTAAGGTTGACTTAAAAGAAAAGAATCCTTTATTTAATATAGGATATGGTTTATATGTCTTAACTTCAAATGATGGAAAAAATGATAATGGATGTATCATTAATTCTGTTAATCAAGTTGCAAGCAATCCAAATTTATTATTTATTTCATTAAATAAAGCAAATTATACAACTGAAACAGTTTTAAAAACTAAAGAGATGAATTTAAATTGTTTAACTGAACACACCCCATTTAGTTTAATAAAGAGATTTGGATTTGCTAGTGGAAAAACAAGTAATAAATTTGATGGATTTAGATGTGCTTCAAGAAGTAAAAATAATCTTGTTTATTTAACAAGATATACAAATTCCTTCTTTTCATTAAAAGTTAAAGATGTTATTGATTTAGGAAGTCATTATGGATTCATTTGTGAAATTGTTGAATCTAAAACTTTAAGTAATGAAAATAGTTTAAGTTATGATTATTATCAAAAGCATATAAAGCCTCAAAAACCAAGAGGAGAAACAAAAAAAGTTGGTTGGATTTGTAAGATTTGTGGATATGTTTATGAAGGAGAGAATCTTCCTGCAGATTTCATTTGTCCATTATGCAAACATCCTGCCAGTGATTTTGAAAAATTGAAGTAGTAATAATATGGAAAAAGAAAAATTATCATTTAACGAATATCAACTTCATGCCTATAACTTAATTAGTGAAGAAGGCAAAAAAGATATGATTACGAATGGTGTTCTTGGTCTTGCTGGAGAAGCTGGAGAATGCTGCGATATTGTAAAAAAATATAAATATCAAGGGCACGAACTTGATAAAGAACATTTAAAAGATGAACTTGGGGATGTTCTTTGGTATATTGCCGAAACTGCAAGTGGCTTAGGAATTACTCTTGAAGAAGTTGCAGAATATAATTTAAATAAACTTCATAAACGTTTTAATGGAGAAAAATTTATTAAAGAAAAATCAATAAATAGAGAAAAATAATAGGTATTTAATATGGTTTTTGATTGTATTATCATCGGATGTGGATTAATTGGTGCTAGCGTTAGTAGATATCTTTCTAGATATAAAGGAAATATTCTTGTTCTTGAAAGACATAATGATGTAGGAGAAGAGACAAGTAGTGCTAACTCAAGCATAGTCCATAGTGGATATGATCCAAAACCTGGTACTTTAAAGGCTAAATTCAATGTTCTTGGCAATAAAATGATGAGTCAAGTTAGTGAAGAATTAGATGTTCCTTTTATAAGAAATGGTTCTCTTACTGTTGCTTTTTCTAATGAAGAGATTGAAACGTTATATGAACTTAAAAAAAGAAGTGAAGAAAACGGTGTTGAATGTCGAATCGTCGAAACTGAAGAATTAAGGAAGATAGAACCAAATATTTCAAGTGAAGCTAAAATGGCTTTGCTTTGTCCAACAGCTGGAATTATTAATCCATTTTTGTTAAATGTTGGATATATTGAAAACGCCATGGATAATGGTGTTAAATTAAGGCTTAATAGTGAAGTTGTTGATATTAAATACATTGATGGTTTATATCATGTTTATTTAAAAAATGGTGAAGAATTAATTACAAAAACCATTGTTAATGCTAGTGGCCAAATGAGTGATAAAATCCATTCTTTGTTAGAAGAACCAAGATATAAAATTATTTATAGAAAAGGTGAATATTTATTACTTGATCATTTTAATGCTAATTTTGTTAAGCATACTTTATTTATGTGTCCAACTAAAGTTGGGAAAGGTGTATTAATTTCTCCAACTACTAGTTACAATTATATTATTGGACCTTCAAATGATGAGAGTACAATTAATGATACATCAACTGATAGTGCGACTTTTGAAAGTTTGAAAGATTCTGCTAAAAAACTAATTAAAAATATACCTTATGTTAATGTAATCAGAGAATTTGCTGGAGTCAGGGCAAATAGTAGTATCAATGATTTTATTATTGAAGAATCTTCTAATTTTAAAGGATTTTTTGAAGCAGGAGGAATTATGTCTCCAGGACTTGCTTCTTCTCCTGCAATTGGAGAATATGTAAGTGATTTGGTTGCTTCAAGGTTATCTTTAAAAAAGAATGATTCATTTAATCCAACAATTAAAAAGCACAAAAACTTAAGGAACTTAGGAATTAATGGAATAAATGAATTAATTAAAGAAGATGAAAGTTTTGGAAGAATGATATGTCGTTGCGAAAAAGTTAGTGAGGGCGAAATTATAGATTGTATTCATAGAAATGCTGGAGCCACTACTGTAAAAGGTGTTAAAAAGAGAGTGAGAGCTGGATTTGGCAAATGCCAAGGAACTTTCTGCCAGGAAGAAGTCGTTAAAATTTTAGCAAGGGAGCTTAATACTTCTATTGATAAAATTAATTATAGTGAACAAGGAACTAATATTCTTAAATGTAGTTTAAAAGGTAATAAACATGAATAGCGAATATGATTTAATAATAGTTGGTGGCGGAAGTGCAGGTTTAGCAAGTGCAATTAGTGCTTATGATAATGGAATAAAAAGTATCCTTTTAATAGAAAAGAATAAGGAATTAGGGGGTATTTTAAATCAATGTATTCATAATGGATTCGGTTTACATACCTTCAATGAAGAACTTACTGGTCCTGAATACGCTTTTAGATTTATAAATGAAGTCAAAAAAAGAAATATTGAATGTTTATTAGATTCATTAGTAATTGGAATTTCTCCTTTGAAAGTGGTTACTGTTTCATCTCCAAAACATGGAATTATTAATATTAAAGCCAAAGCTATTATTAATGCTTGTGGATGCAATGAAAGAACTTATGGTCAAATTATGATTCCTGGAGATAGACCAAATGGCGTATTTACTGCAGGTTTAGCCCAAAAATATTTAAATATTGATGGATATTTAGTTGGGAAAAAAGTATATATTTTAGGAAGTGGTGATATTGGATTAATTATGGCTCGTCGTATGACTTTAGAAGGAGCTAAGGTTATTGGAGTTAGTGAGTTAATGCCTTATTCTAATGGTTTAAATAGAAACATTGTACAATGTTTAAATGATTATGATATTCCCTTATATTTAAGCAATACTGTTACTAAAATTATTGGTAAAGATCAACTTGAAGCTATTGAAACTTGCGATGTTGATGAAAATTTAAAACCAATATTATCAACTAAAAAAAGAATTGAATGTGATACTTTGCTTTTAAGTGTTGGATTATATCCATTTTCTAACTTAATTTTTAATGCTGGGGCTAGTCAATATGTAAAAACCAAAGGAGCGTTTGTTGATCAAAATTTAGAAACTACGATTGATGGAATTTTCTCTTGTGGAAATGTTCTTCATGTCCATGATTTGGTTGATTTTGTTAGTGAAGAAAGTAGTAAAGCCGGAAAATGTGCTGCTGATTATATCCTTAAATCTAGAGGAAAATTAAATAAAACAATTTATACAAATGCGCTAGATAATGTATCTTATTTATTACCTAATATGATAAAAATTTATTCTAATTTAGAGGAAGTTACTTTTTCATTTAGAGTTAGAAAACCTATGGAAAAAGCCTCAATTTTAATAAAAGATGGTGATAGAATTATTAAAAAGATAATTAAAATGAATCTTGTTCCTAGCGAGATGATAAAAGTAACTTTAAATAATGTTAATTTTTTAGATTTTGAAGAAATTGATTTTATGATTGAGGAGATAAAATAATATGGAAAAAGATATGATTTGTATTTGTTGTCCAAAAGGATGTCACCTTCATTATAAAAACAATGAAATTAGTGGATATACTTGTTTAAGGGGTAAAGAATATGGCTTACAAGAAGCTATTGCTCCTAAACGAATACTAACATCAACTTTTAAAGTTAATTCTTCTACTATTAATGTTTTACCTTGTAAAACAAGTGGCCCTATCCCTAAAGAAAAAATATTTTTAGTAATGGCAGAAATTAATAAATTAAGTGTTGATTTACCTATTAAAATGAATCAAGTATTGATAAAGAATGTTTTATCTTTAGGAGTTGATATTATTGCGACCAAGGAGTGTAATTAATGGCTTCAATTAGAGGGTTTTTAAAACAAAATGGAAATAAATCTTTTTTAGATTTTCCTTTTTGTGAAGCAGATTTAATTGTTATTGCTTTGCTTTCTTATTGTAATTATGAACAATCATCAATAACAAAAAATAAAGATTTATATAATTCTTTTACTAATATTCGTGATTTTATGGATGAAAACACAAAGAAAAGAATTACCAATAATTTCTTTAAACCTAACGAATTTCTATCTTTTCTTGAAATATTTAATAAAAGCTCAAGGTATGATAATGTAGAATTAGGTTTTTTTGAGGAAAATAAAAGTAATAGAAATGAAATTCAATTCTTTGGTTTGACTTTTTTTATTGATGATAAAATTTTTGTAACTTTTAGAGGAACTGATCGAAGTGTTGTAGGATGGCAAGAAGACTTTGATTTAGTTTTAAAAGACGTTATTCCTTCTCAAGAAAAAGCTAAAAATTATTTATATAAAATGGTTAATTTACTTAAAAAACCAGTTTATGTTTTAGGACATTCAAAAGGTGGAAATTTAGCTTATTTTGCCTATTATTTTAATGATATAAATGTGCAAGATATGGTTATTAAAGTATATAATCTTGATGGACCTGGTTTTAAGTTTGATACTAAAAAACTTTATAAAAAAAATAAAGAAAAACTTGTAAAAATTGTTCCACATGATGATGTTGTAGGAATATTATTAAATGATCCTAGCGAATTAATTATTTGTAAATCAAGTGAAGTTAATGTTAACGCTCATGATTTATTAACTTGGCAATTTGATTTTTTTAATAAATATAAAACTTTAACAAGAACAAAAGAGTTAACAATTTATAGTGAGACTCTAAGAATAACTATTAATGAATTTATTAAAGAAATAGGAATTGATAATGTAAAAGATGTTAAAACAGCGATTTTTGAAATTGTTAAAATTAATAAAGTTAAAGATGTAATTTATATTTATGAAGCCGCTTTAAAGAATATTTATAATGGTTTAACTGAAATGAGAAGAGAAAATCCAGAACAAGTTAAACAAATGGAACAATTAATTAAACAATTCTTAAAACTTTATGCAAAGAATTTCAGAAAACTTGAAGAAAAAAGAAGAAGTTCTGTTTTTAAGAAGTTTTCAGAATTAAAGGAGGAATTAAAATGAAGTATATTCTTAGTATTGACCAAGGAACGACTTCAACAAGGGCCTTACTTTATGATAAAGAAGGAAAACTTGTATTTAAATCTCAACAAGAAGTAGCTTGTCTTTATCCTTTTGATGGATGGGTCGAGCAAGACGCTCTTGATATTTTCTTAAGTGTTGTTAATGTTATAAATGATTGCTTAGCAAAAATGAATATAACTTACGATAATATTGATTCAATTGGCATAACCAATCAAAGAGAAACGACAGTTATTTTTGATAAAGAGACTGGAATGCCACTATATAATGCTATTGTATGGCAATCTCGTCAAACAGTTGATATTTGTGAATCTTGGAAACCTTATGAGAAAATGGTTCATGAAAAAACTGGTTTAATTATTAATCCTTATTTTAGTGCTTCTAAGATTAGATTTATTTTAGATAGAATTGAAAATGGATACGAAAGAGCAAAAAGAGGTGAAATTTTATTTGGGACAATTGATACATGGTTAATGTATAAGCTGTCAAATAAAAAGATATTTAAAACAGATTATACTAATGCTTCTAGAACAATGTTATTTAATATAAATACATTAGAATATGATAAAGAATTGCTTAAATTGTTTAAGATTCCTCAAAAAATGTTACCTAAAGTTCAACCATCAAGTTCATTTTTTGGTTATGCAAGCTTTTTAAATAAAAAATTAAAGATTTATGGTGTTGCTGGAGATCAACAAGCTGCTCTTTTTGGACAAAATTGTTTCGAAAGTGGTGACAGTAAAAATACTTATGGAACTGGATGTTTTATGCTTATGAATATAGGCGATAAACCTATTCTTTCTAATAATGGATTAATTACCACAATTATTGCTACAGCTGATGGCCATGTAAGTTATGCTCTTGAAGGTAGTGTTTTTATTGGTGGAGCATCAATTCAATGGCTAAGAGATTCTTTAAGAATGATAAATAATGCCAGTGAAAGCGAAAGATATGCTACTAGAGTTAAAGATAGCGGAGGAGTTTATGTAGTCCCAGCTTTTGTTGGGTTAGGTGCTCCTTATTGGGATGATGCTTGTAGAGGTGCAATTTTTGGATTAAATAGAGGGACTACAAAAGAGCATTTTATTCAAGCTGTACTAAATTCAATTGCTCTTCAAACTAAGGATGTTATTAAAACAATTGAAGAAGAAACTAATATTAAACTAAAAATTTTAAAAGTTGATGGTGGAGCCACAGCCAATAATTACTTAATGCAATATCAAGCAAACATTTTAAATAGTAAAATAATTCTTCCTGAATGTTTAGAAACTACATCTTTAGGTGTTGCTTATTTAGCAGGTTTAGGAAGCGGATATTTTAAAGATCTTGATGACATTAAAAAAATTCATAAGATAAGTAAAGAGTTTTATCCTTTAATGGAAGAAAGTGAAAGAGCTGAAATTGATAAAAAATGGGCTAAAGCAATTGAGGCTACAAGAGTTTTTAAGTAATGGTATTTAATGAAGTAATTGATAATTCTATTGTTATTATTCCTTCTAATTTTAAATCTTTTTTAAGGAATTATAAGTTTATAAATTATAAACTTAATTTTAAAGTATTCTCTAAAGAAGATTTAAAAAAAGAACTATTTGGAAAAAAGAGTGATGAAATAATAGGGTTTTTATTAAAAAACTCAAATTATACTTTTGATTTTATCAATACTTTTTTAGATTATTATTTTTCCAACGCTTTAATAGAAGAAGTATTTTTAAATAGAAAAAAAGAGAAAAAAGAAAGCACTGTAATAGATAGTTTATTTGAATTAAAAACAAAGTTGGATAATTCGAATTTAATTAATATAGATTCTAGTTTTAAATATTTATTCTTAAATAAAAAAGTCGTAATTTTTGGATATACTAATGATGATATTGAAATTACAAGAATTTTAGAATATTTAGGTGTTAAAAATCCAATATTTCTACCTTTAGATTACTTGCCTATTTCAAAAAAGAATAGGGAAAACAAAGGGTATTTCGCTTTTTCTACTAAAGAAGATGAGTTACATTATAACTTAAATTTATGTGCATCTAAAATTAATAATAATAAAGATGTCGTCTTGATAGGAAGTGAAGAAGGCTTATTTTATTTAAAGTTATTTGCAGATTCTTATGGACTTAAAATAGATTATAAAGATAAAACATTATTAGATTTAAGATGTATCGTTGATTTAATTAAACATATTGATGATGAGCCTTTTTTAAATTTAGTTGAAAAATATATTGTTGATGAAGATATTAAAAAAACTATTTTAATTTTAAATAAATGCTATGATTTTGATAAATTAAAAGATAAATCTTCGATTTTAAAAAAGGTATTATCAAATATTAAATTAAATAAGGAACATTATACTCACGAATTAATTTTTACATCTAATCTAGAATTTGATGATAATAAACAATATATTCTTTCTTCATGTACTAGTGAACTATTTCCAAATGTTTATATAAATAATGAAATGTGTGATGAAGAAACAAAAAAAGAGTTAGGTTTAACAAGTGCTCTTGAAAGAAATAGACTTAATAAGGAAATAGCTTCGTTATTTGTTAAATTTAGCAATGTAATTTCAATTTCTACTTATTTATTTAATGAAAAAGGTGAGATACTACCATCCTTTTTATTTGTTGAACAAAAAATAAAACGTTTAAATAATTTATTAATTACTAATGATTATTCTTTAAAAGTAAGCAAATTATTTTATTCAAGAGAAAATTATATTTATAAAAAATTCTTTGAAAAAAGTGATTATTATAAACTTTATAGCAATTATTTTAAAAATTTAGATTCATACAATCATAAATATAAACAAATAAAAAATTATAAACCAATACAAATGGAATTTTCGTATTCATCTTTAAATGATTATTTTGAATGTCCATTTAGATTTTATCTTAGTAGAGTTTTAAATCTTGACTCTTTTGAGGATACATTCTCTACAAAAGCTGGGAATTTTGCTCATAAAGTATTTGAAAATATCTATAAATCAAACTTTGATATTGATAAAGAAATTATGGATAATTTGCCTTTTTATGAGTTTAAAAACGAAGAAAAATATTTACTTGAAAGATTTATAATTAACATTAAAGTATGTTATGAATTAATAAAAGAAAGAATTGAAGATAAAAATATTACTAAAACGTATTCTGAAAAGAAGTTAAAAACTAAATTAAAAAATGGATTTATATTTAAAGGAACGATTGATTCAATTGTTGAAACAGATAATAAAAACATCTTTGTAATCGATTATAAAAGCGGATCATTTAAAGAATTTAGTGAAAATAATTTCGAAAATAATATCGGTTTACAATTACCTTCTTATATTTATTTAATAAAAAATAATAGTTCTATTATTAATAATAGTGATAATATTTGTGGCTTATTTATTCAACCAATTAATTATAAAGATTTATTTACTAGTGTTAATTTAAATTATAAATCAACCTTTAAAATGGAAGGAAGAATCATTGATGATGAAGAAATAATAAAATCATTTGATGATTCATATTTATTTAACAATGAATCTTTATACATTAAAGGATTAAAAAAATCAAACAACAAGAAGACAAAAACTGGAGTAAATAGTGACATTTTAATTTCAAAAGCAGAAATAGAAAATTGTTATAAGGAGCTTGATAAAAAATTAAATGAAGCGGTAAATAATATAGAAAATTATAAATTTGATATTTCTCCTATTAGCAAAAAAAGTGAGAGTATTGCATGTACCTATTGTAAATATAAAGCTATTTGTTTTGCTGACATATCAGATTTTAAACCTATAAAGACGGAGTAAATATATGGACCTTTCTGATTTAAATGAAGAACAACGTAGAGCTGTAGAAGCTCCAATTAAAAATATACTGGTGAGTGCCGGAGCTGGAAGTGGAAAAACACTAGTATTAACTAATCGAATTGTTAATCAGTTAATAAATGATCACATTCCAATTTCTTCTTTTTTAATATTAACATTTACCGAAGCAGCAGCAAAAGAAATGAAAAATAGAATAAAAAATGCTTTAGATAGTGAGGGTGCTTTCTCTTTAATTCCAGAAGTTGATATTGCTCATATTCAAACTTATGATGCTTTTAGATTATTTTTATTAAAGAAATATGGATATAAACAAAATTTAAAATCAGATATAAGTATAGCAAGTGGAGATATAATTAGTGTTAAAGTTCATCAAATTATAGATAAAATAGTCCTAGAAGAAGCTAGTAAAGAAAATAATAATTTATTAGGAAAATATATTAAGAAATATTGTTCTACTAATATAAATCCATTAAAAAATTTTATTTTTAGTGGATATGTTGAATATGCTAAAAATTTTGATAAAGAATATTTCTTTAATGAATATGAAAAAAAGTTTTTATCAGATGAATTTTTTGACAGTTTATTGAATAGATTATTAAGTTATTTAAATGATTGTAAAAACAACATGATTTCTTACTATAATTCAATGAGTGAAGCTGGAAAAGAAAAAGAAGATAAATATTTTTTGCAATTATTCAATGCTGATTCAATTGAGGATTATTTAAATTTTAATAATAATAAAACATTTAAAAAGATAACATTTACTAGTGAAAATGAAATAGACAAATTTAATCATAAGCAAATTAAATATTATTATGAAAAGATTAAGGAATATTTTGATTTTGATTTAGATTATTTTAAGCATACTTTAGTTAAAGAATATCAACAATTAATGCCATATTTGATGTCATTAATTAAAAAAACGTATGATTTAACATATAAATATAAACAAGAGAATGGTATTTTTGAATTTAGTGATATTGAAATATTAACTAATAAATTAGTCTTTGAAAATGAAGATGTTAGAAATGAACTTAAAAAGCAATTTAAAATTATAATGATAGACGAATATCAAGATACGAGTGATAATCAAGATGAATTTATTTCATCCTTTGCTAAAGATAATTTATTTTTAGTAGGAGATGTAAAGCAGTCAATTTATCGCTTTAGAGGGGCTAATCCATCAATCTTTAATAAATATTTTGATTTATTTTCAAAGTCAGACAAGGATGAGTTAATTAATATGAACACAAATTATCGTTCTAGAAGTGAAGTTACATCATATGTTGATGGGTTATTTTCTAAATTAATGACTTTAAATCGAGGCGGAATTGATTATCAAAGAAGTCATAAAATTATTTCTGGAAGTAAAATTAATTCTTTGAAATTTAAAAATGATGAATATGGATTTAAATATCTTAAATTAAACGAAGAAATAAAAGAATTAGACAATAAGACTATTAGTGCCTTGATGATTATTAAAGATATTAAAGATAAAATAGCAAATAAATATCAAATTATTACTTATAATAAGAAAAAAGATCAATTAGAACAAAGAGATATTAAATATTCTGATTTTGCAATTCTTGCTCCAACCTCAACTTGGTTTGATTCATTTAGAGAATTATTTGGTAAATTTGGAATACCACTTAATATTGATAAAGACCTTCAAATTAATGAAGATATTGTAATTAAATCAGTATGTTCTTTATTTAAACTTATTGTTGCAATAATTAATCAAAATGAAGAAAGTATTAGATTTAACTTTGTAGCAGTTTTAAGGTCTTTCCTTTATTCTTACGATGATCAAAAAATATATGATTTAATGGATGATTTTAAAAATAGTAATGAATTTAAGTCCTTCATTGATTTAGCCTATAAAGTAAATTATTTAAATTTAATAGATGGAGTAGATTTAATTTATAAAGAAATTGATTTAGTTAATAAAGTAACTCTTCTAGGTAATGGATTAAATTATTTAGCTAAATTAAATTTCCTCTATGAACGAATTACTTTAATGAGCAACTTTAATTTTTCTTTAGAAGATCTTGTTGAATATTTTGAATATATTGATTCTTATGATTTGAAATTAGAAGTTAAAATTAAAGCTGATTCAAATAATGCTGTAAAACTTCAAACTATTCATAAATCAAAGGGTCTTGAATATCGAATTGTTTATTGTGTTGGTTGTGATGAGCCACCTAGACCTAAGAGTGATTCTAATTATATTTCTAATAAAAATGGATATTATTTACCAGATAATTTATTGGGCAAAAGTTCTTTCTTTAAGAAATTCTTTAAAAGAGAAGATTTAGAAAATAATATTAATGAAAGAGTAAGATTACTTTATGTTGAATTAACAAGAGCAATTGATTTAGGCTATTTTGTAGTTCCTAAAGTTAATGAAGATGATGACGAAGTAAAAGATTTATATGATTGCAATAAGCAAACTGATTTTATAAATTATTATAAAACCGAGGTTAAATCAATTGATATTTCTTCTTTATTAAATGAAAATACAAATAATGAAAATACATATCAAAACTCAGTTAATGTAGAAAATACTTCACAATTAGTTTTTAATATTGAAAAATCAAATATCACTTATGAAATTAAAAATAAAAATAGAGCAAGTAAAATTAGTGAAGATGTTATATTAAATCAAGATAAGATTGACTTTGGGACACATATGCATCTTTTATTTGAGTGTTTAGATTTAAAGAATCCTTCTCTTGATTTTGTAAAAGATAATAAAGAAAAAAGATATTTATCTAATTTCTTAAATTTAGAAATTATTAAAAAGGCTAGAAATGAAGGAATTGTTTATAAAGAATATGAATTTTTTGATTTAGAAAATAATATTAATGGAATTATTGATTTAATGATTGTATATCAAGACCATATTGATATAATTGATTATAAATTAAAGCATATTGATGATGAAGCATATAAAAAACAATTAGGAGTTTATAAAAATTACATTGAAAAAACTTTTAATTTAACTGTTAATACTTATTTATATTCAATTATTGAAAATCACATATTAAAAGTTATTTAAATGTATTAAAATATTAATATGAAAGTTACACCATTAAAAAGAGCAATATTTGATAATATTATCAATGATTTAAAGGTTCCTTCAAATATTGATAGTGACTTTTTATATGATGTTTATGAAGTAAGTTGTAGTGCAATTGAAGATGTTTCTAATTTATCGACATTAAATAATTTTACCCCTGTAAATCATGTTGTTTTAATTCTTTATGCAGTCAATGAAACATTATTTGCTTTTAAAACTACACCTGATGCAGAAAATAAAAAAGAAGATGATGATTTTTTCAATAAAATTGCCTCTATAGTAGCTGATAAATATATTACAAATGAACAATTAAATTATAAGAGTGGAGCATTTTTAAATAGATTTAATCCAACAATTTCAACTATTGAATTGTATTCAAATTTTATTTTAAGAAGTTTAAATTACATAAATACTAGCGATAATAAACCTAATCAGTTAGTAAAAGAAATGTTAGAAAAAGCATTTAAAATGATTAAATGTATTGTTTCTTTATTAATTGATGGATTTGAGACTGAAGCTTTTTCCACTTGGAGAACACTCCACGAAAATGAATGTATTCTTATTTGCTTAGTTAAATATCCAAATGAATTATTTAAATTATATTTTAAACATATAACTTATGCTTTAGCATATCGTAATCAAATCCCTTCAAAAGAAGAAACTGATAAAATATTTATCCAAATTAAAGAAGAAATGAAAGAACATAATTTAAAAAGTAAAGATATGAAAAAATATATCGAATATGGATATCTTTTTGGTGTTCCAAATATAACTTTAAATGAAGATTTTAAACTTAATTTTAGGGATGGAGTAGAGAAAGTTGCTGGTTTAAGCCAATATTCAAAAATGTATGAAACAGCTAGTGAAATAGCTCATTCTTCTCCTTTACTTCTTTATAGTAGAAGAGATTATTTCTTCAATGTTACTATTTTGAATTTATATGAGACTTTTTTTAGATTAGAGACAATATTTACAACTTTATATTCCAATTATGTAAATAGTGAAGAGTTAGCAAAATATAGAGAACTTAGAAAGCTATATTTAAACGAATTAAATGTTCTTTATGTTACGATTCAAAATATGTTTAGAAATTCATCAAAAGAATAAAAAACATCGTAAAACCCATTTATTTTAAAAAATAATGCTCATAAGTTAACCTTATGAGCATTTATCTTATTTAATGATAGGTGTAGAATCTCTATAGCAACTTCCACCAATAAATTCTTTTAATAAAGAATTACAAGGAATCCATTTTTCATCAACATCAACAAAATATTTTAATAATTTGATTAATCTTTCTGCATCTGGTCCAAATTCACTATCTTTATCAATTTTATTAAGAATTGGTAAAGCATATTTTTTCATAACACATAATTCATAATTTAAGAATGAATCAAAAACATAATTAGCATATTCTTGTGTTTTATAGATCCATTTAAATTCACCTTTTCTAACACTTGGCCACATTTTAAATGTTTCTTCAGCACTAGCTCCTCTATATTTATAGTCTCTTACCATTCTTCTAATTAATCTTATATCTGTAAGAGAAATTGGGTTCTCATTATCAATATTGATTTGAGCTTGAGGAGAAATATAAATTTTAAACTTTAAATATTTAGGAATAGCTCTTGTCATTTCTTCACTTAAAGCGTGAATTCCTTCAATAATTATAGGATCACGAGGTCCAATTTTAATTTTTCTATTGAAATCCCTATCGTTTTTCTTAAATGAGAATGTAGGTACGGCTACTTCTTTTCCATCGAGTAAATCAAGAATATTTTCATTAAATAAGTTTACATCAAGGGCCTCAATTGATTCAAAATCATAATCTCCATTTTCATCCTTTGGTACATCTTCTCTCTTCTTATAATAATCATCTAAAGAAATTCTAACAGGATTTATTCCTCTTGAAATCAATTCAACTGTTAAACGATCAGCAAATGTTGTTTTACCGCTACTTGAAGGTCCAGCAATACAAATAAGTTTAATATCTTTAATATTATCTTCTATTCTTTCACCTAATTCGCTTAGCATTCTGTTATGTCTATTTTCACACATATTAATTAATTCAACCGCTTCAGAATTAGGAATATGTTCATTTATTCCTGAAACAAAATTTAAATTACAAGTGTGACCCCACTCTTGGGCATTAATAAGGGTATCTCTAAATGTTGGTTCATCTGAAAATGGAGGAATTTTTCCATCATATTCGCTACGAGGATATTGAATTATTAATCCATGACTATATTGACATAACTTAAAATCTTTTAAGTAAGCAGTGGAAGGAACCATTTTTCCATACATATAGTTAAAATATCCATCACAAGAATATAAATGGACAGTTTTTTCAGGACGATATTTTAAAATCTTTTCTTTATCTAATAATTTGTACTTTTTATATAATTTGCTTGCATCTTTATTAGTTAAAATTAATCTGTCGAATTTAAAATTAGATTCAACAATTTGTCTCATTTTAGCTTCAATATTTCTTGTCATTTCAAGAGTAATAAATCTGCTTTTCCCTTCTACAATTTGAGCAAAAATACTTCTAGAAACTGAATATGTAAGTTTAAATCTTAGATTTGGATATAAAAGATGGGCAGCCATTGCAAAGATAAATCTAATACCTCTTTCGTATATTCCCATTGCATCGTGATCTTTAACTGTTAAAAAATTAATAGTAGCAGGGTAATATACTTCATATTCTAGTTCTCTGATACGTCCATTTACTAATGCACATATAATATCTGTATTATTGTTTGTTAAATCAAGTAACTTTACTTTCTTTTCAATAGTTTTCTTTTCGTTATTCAAAATAATGTCAAAACTCATATGTTTTACCAATTATAAATTTATAATTTATAAATCCTTTCTTGTAAGTATATATAATATATTATAAATTCGATTTATTTAAAAGTTATAAATTTAATTTTATTGAGTTTACAAAGACTTAAAATTAGTCGCTTTTACTTTAAAAAGTAAAACAATAATAGTAAAATAATGATATATGAACGGTTGGAATGAATTCTGGTCAGATGTCGGTAAATTTTTTAAAGAAATAGGTAATCAACTATATGATTTTTGGTTTGGGACAGGAACAACTGAAGAACCAAAATTACCATATATTGCATCTTTTGCTATTGCTTTAGTTGTTTTAGTTCTTGGAATATTGCTTATTAAATTAATTCTTAGACTTTTAAGAAAAGCTCTTAAAATGGGCAAAAAATCATTTGTCAAAGATAGAACAGTTAAAACATTTGCTATTAACACCACAAAAGTTATTCTTTATATACTTTTATTCTTTATTTTTATTAGTATTTTAGGGATTAAACTTGATGGATTTTCAACAATTTTATCTTCAGCAATATTAGCTGTTGGCCTTTCTCTCCAAGATGTTGTTGGAAATTTTGCAAGTGGAATAATTATTCTTTCAAGCAAACCTTTTGTTAGCGGAGATTATGTTGTTTTTGTTGGCCAAAATGTTGAAGGAACTATTATTGATGTTAATTTATTAACTACAGTTTTAGAAACTGTCGATGAACAAAAAGTTATTGTTCCAAATAAAAATATTACAAATAATAACATTATTAATTATTCAGCCAATCCTATTAGAAGACTTGTTATTAATTTAGGTATCAATTTGGATGGCGATAAAGAAAAAGTGAAGGAAATATTATTAAAATTAGCAAAAGATGATAAAAGAGTATTATTAGATCCAGAGCCAAAAGTTGTTATGACTGGAGTAAGTGAAAATATTTTTACTGTTAGTTTACGATGCTATGTTCCTACAGAAATTTATTGGGATGTTATTTATGATGTCAATGAAAAACTATTTGACTTGTTAGTTAAAGAAAAGATTGTTCTTGGTGTTAAGAAGCTATCAATATTAAATGATCAAAATAAAGAAATAGAATTAGATAAAGTTGAAGTTAAGACAAAGACAAGAGGCAGAAGAAATGCTTAAAACTAAAAAAAATTACTTAATTCTTTCTTTAGTTATTTATGTCTTATTAACCGTTTTAGGATTGATAGGACTATTTTTTTCAATTTGGGAAATAGTAATGATTTTAGGTATTTCAAGTGTATTTGGATTTTGTCATTTACTTGTTTGCTTTTATTTTAAATCTGAACCTCCAAAAGAAGGAGAAAACAACACTTTAAGAATGTATCTTCTTATTGCTTTTAGAGGGTTATTTACTGTTTTATCCATTGTAATTCCTGCTTTAATTTTGTTTTTTGTTCCAAATCCTAGTTTAGAATCAATTGGAAAATATCGTATTTTATTTTCTTTAATTAGTTTTGTACCAATTGCAATTTCGTTAATTTGCTTTTATTTTGGGAGTGATAAAAAATGAACGAACAACTTGAAAAAATAATTTCATTTGACTTTGATTCAGTATTTGTTCCTGAAATTTTTTCTTCACTTCTAATAATTTTAGTGCTTTTAATTTTAAGTTTAGCAGTATTTATTTCAAGTAGAAAATATATTAAAAATCCTTTACTTACTCCAAAAGGAATATTTAATATTGCTTGTTTAGGAGTTGAAAAAGCTGAAGATTTAACTGTTGGAATAATGGGAGAAAAAAATAGAGGGTTTAGTGCTTATATTGTTCCTTTATTTGTTTATTTATTCTTTGCTTTTATATTTGGTTTAACTGGTTTACCAAGCCCAATGACTTATTTTGGCGTTCCTTTGACATTATCATTAATTACTTTTGTAATGATTCATGTTCAGGCAGTTAAAACAAATAAATGGAAATATTTTAAAAGATACATTGAACCAATTCCAATCTTTTTGCCAGTAAACTTAGTTACTATGTGGGCTCCTCTTTTGTCGATGAGTTTACGTATGTTTGGTAATGCAATTTCTGGATATTGCTTGATGTCTCTTGTTTATTATGGACTTGAGAATTTATCGATGTATTTACTAAAAGCAATTGATTCTGTTCAAGGCGGATTTGATCCTGTAGCTTTAGGCCCTCAAGGTCTTCTTTTAAGTTGGGTTGGTACCCCAATTTTACATGCTTACTTTGATTTGTTCAGTGGTTTTATTCAAACCCTTGTTTTTTCTATGTTAACAATGATTAATATTTATCAAGAGCAGAATGAAGAGGACAGCGAACAAATGATAGAAAGAATTCAAAATCAATAAGGAGGAAACAGTATGAATTTATTGATGAATCTTGCAAATATTATTAACGTTTTATCAGCAAGCAATGGTGCAAATACTAATGGTATGGTTTTCATTGGTATTGGTCTTGCTTGTATTGGTATGGGATGTTCTGGTATTGGAGAAGGATATATTGGCGGAAAAACTATTGAAGGTATGTCAAGAAATCCAGAAATGTATTCTAAATTAAGAACAGGTATGATTGTTGCTTGTGCTCTTGCAGAAACAACTGCTATTTATGCACTTTTAGCAATTATTTTAATGTTATTCGTAGCATAGTAAAAAGGATAAATATGAAGAAAAGAATATTCAAAAACATATCTATTTTTGGAATTATTCTTTTTAGTTTGTCATTTTTAACGAGTTGTGAACCAATTAAAGGTGAGCAAATTATTGAAAAATTATTCCCTAATGTTTGGGCACTTATTGCACAACTTATTTCGTTTTTAATTCTTGTTATTGGCATGATCTTTCTTGTATATAAGCCAGTTAAAAAATATTTAACAAAGAGAAGAGAAATTCTTGATAATGAAGTTAAAGAAACTGAGGAAAATAAAAACAAAGCCTTAAATAATGTTTTAACAAGTGAAAAAGAAATAGCCTCTAGTAAACAAAAAGCAAAAACAATCATTAATAATGCTGAAATTAGTGCTTCTAAAAAGCGTGATGAAATTATTGAAAATGCTAAAATAGAAGCAAAAGACATTATTAAAGATGCTAATATTGCGGCAGATAAAATTAAGGAAGATGCAAAACTAGAATTAAAGAATCAAATTGTTGACACTGCCTTAAAGGCTTCTAAAAAAGTTCTCGAAAGAGAAGTAAGTGAAAAAGATAATGAAAAAATCATTGATGATTTTATATCTCAATTAGATAAAAAATAAAAATGGATAACTAATATGGATAATACTCTTTTTAATAGATATGCATTAGCTTTATTAAGTGTTGCTAAAGAAGAAAATAAAGTCGAGGAATACCGTCTTTATTTAAAAGAAATAAAGGAAGCTTTAGATAATAATCCAACCTTTATTAAACTTTTAGGTGCAACAAATATTAAAAAGAGTGATAGATATTTAATTATTGAAAAGGTTTTTGCTCAATATGATTCAAATATCGTTAATTTCATTAAAGTTATTTTAAAAAATAATAGATCATATTATTTAAGAAAAATAATAAAGGAAACAATATTTAGATTTGATGATTATTTAAATATTGAAGAAGGAAAATTAGTATCAGCTACTAAATTAAGTGAAGAACAAATTCATAAAATTGAAAAAGCATTAGAAAAAACATTACAAAAACGAATTGAATTAAGAATTATAGTTGATGAATCTTTAATTGGAGGATTCAAAGTCTATCTAAAAAACGATGTCTATGATGCTTCCATTTTAAGAAAAGTTCATAACTTAAAGAAAAAATTGCTCAATATAAAGGAGGAAAACTATGAATATTAAGGTAAGTGAAATCAGTTCATTAATTGCTAAAGAAATTAAAGATTTTAAAAATGAAATAGATTATAGTAACGATGTTGGAACAGTCGTAACAATTGGTGATGGAATTGCTCTTTTATATGGATTAGATAATGCAATGCTTGGTGAATTGTTGCTTTTTTCTAACAATGTTTACGGAATGGTTATGAATCTTGAAGAAGATTCTGTTGGTGTTGTTATCCTTGGTGACGATTCTAAAATTAAAGAAGGTGATATCGTTAGAAGAACTTCTAAAGTTGTTGAAGTACCTGTTGGTGATGAACTTTTAGGAAGAGTAGTTAATGCTTTAGGTAAAGAAATTGATGGAAATGGACCAATAAATTGCAAGGTTACCTCCCCAATTGAAAAATTAGCTCCATCAATTATGTCTAGAGAATCAGTTAATTCTCCTCTTGAAACAGGTATTAAATGTATTGACTCAGTTATTCCTATTGGTAAAGGACAAAGAGAATTGATTATTGGTGATCGTCAAACCGGAAAAACTGCTATAGCTATTGATACAATTATTAATCAAAAAGGAAAAAACGTAATTTGTATTTATGTAGCTATTGGACAAAAGAATTCTAGTGTAGCTAAAATTGTTGATAGATTAAATCATTACGGATGCATGGATTATACAATTGTTGTAAATGCTAGTGCTAGTGAGTCTTCTCCAATGCTTTATATTGCTCCATTTTCAGGGGTAACAATGGCTGAATACTGGGCAAATCAAGGAAAAGATGTTTTAATTGTTTTTGATGATTTAAGTAAACATGCTGTTGCATATCGTGCTTTAAGTTTGCTTTTAAAGAGAAGTCCAGGAAGAGAAGCATTCCCAGGAGATATTTTCTATCTTCATTCAAGATTGCTTGAAAGATGTGCAAAATTAAATAAAGAACATGGTGGTGGAAGCATTACAGCGTTACCAATTATTGAAACCCAAGCTGGTGATATTTCAGCCTATATTCCAACTAATGTTATTTCGATTACAGATGGTCAAATTTTCTTAAGCACTGATCTTTTCAATTCAGGCCAAAGACCTGCAATTGATACAGAACATTCAGTTTCTCGTGTCGGTAGTGCTGCTCAATTTAAAGCCATGAAAAAAGTTTCATCTTCTTTGAAAATGACATTGGCTAATTTTAGAGAATTGCAATCATTTACTCAATTTGGTAGCGATATAGATGAATCTACAAAACGTATCATTCATAGAGGTGAAGTAATGTTAGAAATTTTAAAGCAGCCTCAATATGCTCCTGTTAGTTTTATTGATGAAGTTATTTCTTTCTTTGTTTCAAAATATGGATTTATTGATGATTTAGAAAAGGAAGAAGTTGGAAGTTTTATGAGCGAATTAAGCACTTATTTTAAGAATTTTGCAGGTGATTTGCTTGCTGAAATTGAAAAAAGTCACGATATTAATGACACTCAAATAGAAAAAATGAAAGAAATTGTTTCTACATTTATTAAAGAAAGAGAATTGAATAATGGGGCAAAGTCTAAATAATATAAAAAGAAGAATAAATACCATTAATTCTACACGTAAAATTACTAGTTCAATGAAGCTTGTTAGTAATGTTAAATGTAGACGTTTTATGGTTGAAGAATATAAGCAAAGAGAATATTCTTCTCTTTTAAGAAAGATTATTTTAGATTGTATAAAGTTAAAAAAAGATTTACCTAACGATGAGTTACCTCCTTTAATTAGAGAAAAGAAAAAGACAAATAAAAGATTAATTATTTTAGTTTCATCTACTTTAGGATTATGTGGAGGATATAATTCCGAGTTGTTTAAATTCTTTAATGATAATTATAAACGAAATGATGAAATAATAGTAATTGGAGAGAAGGCTAGAGTTGAATTATCTAAGCTTGATAATATTAAAATTTATACTGATTTCCTTACTATTTTAGATAAATATAATATTAGTAAAACTAAAAATTTAGTTAATTTTATAACTTCTCTATACGTTGAAAATGACTTCGATGAAGTAGATATTATTTATCATAAATATATTAATTCGTTAGTTAGTAAAGTATTAATTGAAAAGTTGCTTCCATTTAATATCGATACTAATGATGCAGCTTATTCCCCACTTCATGATCAAGACATTTCTTCAATTCTAACTTATTCTATTAAAGAATATTTGTGCAGTGTATTAAATGATTGCTTCTTATCTTGTCTTGTAAGTGAACATAGCGCAAGAAGGAATGCAATGGATAATGCAGATAAAAACGCTAAAGAAATTGTATCAAAATTACAACTTGAATATAACAAAGAACGTCAACAATCTATTACTCAAGAAATTACTGAGGTTGTTGCTGGAAGTAAAAATAAATAGGGAGATCAACATGAATAGCAAAATTAAAAATGAAAATGTTTATGGTTATGTTGTACAAGCCGTTGGACCAATTATCGATGTTCAATTTAAAGAAGGAGAGTTACCAAGTATTTTGACTTGTTTAATAGTTGAAAAAGACGAAAATAAAACGTTAACTCTTGAGGTTGAACAACATATTGGAGACGATACCGTTAGGTGTGTTGCTATGGGGCCTACTGAAGGTATTGTTAGAGGTATGAAAGTATTAAATACTAAAAATCCAATTTGTGTTCCTGTTGGAGAAGAGACATTAGGAAGAATGTTTAATGTTTTAGGATCTTCAATTGACGAATTAGGAGATGATGCATTTAAAAATAGTTTAAGAATGCCAATTCATAGAAAACCTCCTCTTTTTGAGGAACAAGAAACCAAGAGTGAAATATTAGAAACTGGAATTAAAGTTATTGATCTTCTTTGTCCTTATGTTAAAGGTGGAAAGGTTGGCTTATTTGGTGGAGCTGGAGTTGGAAAGACTGTTTTAATTCAAGAATTAATTAACAACATAGCAACAGTTCAACATGGTATTTCTGTTTTTGCAGGTGTTGGAGAACGTTCTAGGGAAGGAAACGATTTATATAACGAAATGAAGGAAACAGGCGTTTTAAATAAAACGGCCTTAGTTTATGGTCAAATGAATGAAGTACCTGGAGCAAGAATGAGAGTAGCTTTGACGGCTTTAACTATTGCAGAATATTTTAGAGATAATATGCATTTAGATGTTCTTTTCTTTATTGATAACATTTATAGATTTACTCAAGCTGGAAGTGAAGTATCGGCCCTTATTGGTCGTATGCCTTCAGCTGTTGGATATCAACCAACATTAGCTACTGAAATGGGACAATTGCAAGAAAGAATTACATCAACAAAGAACGGTTCTATCACTTCGATACAAGCTGTTTATGTTCCTGCTGATGATTTAACAGATCCAGCACCAGCAACTACATTCTCTCATCTTGATGCTAAAACTGTTCTTGATAGAAATACGGCAGCACTTGGAATTTATCCAGCTGTTGATCCTTTAGAATCAAGTTCTGTAATTCTTGATCCAAAAATTATTGGTGAAGAACATTATAATGTCGCTCGTGCTGTTCAATCGATTCTTCAAAGATATAAAGAATTACAAGATATTATTGCTATTTTAGGTGTAGATGAATTAAGTGAAGACGACAAAATTATTGTCGCAAGAGCAAGAAGAATTAGAAATTTCTTATCTCAACCATTCCACGTAGCAGAAAGTTATAGTGGATATAGTGGAAAATATGTTAAATTAAAAGATACTATTCGCTCATTTAAAGCTATTTTAAGTGGAGATTATGATAAATATCCTGAAGATGCTTTTCTCTATGCAGGTACTATTGAAGATGTCGTAGCAAAGGCTGGTAAATAATGGCATATAGAAGTTTTGAATTTGAAATAATTTCAAGTGATGGTAAAAAGCAAATTTTATCAATTGAACTTTTATGTATAAAAATTCCAACTTATGGAGAAAGAACTTTTTTAAAAGGGCACATTGATTACGTTGCTACTTTAGATGTTTCATCTTTTTATGTAAAAGAAAAAGATAAAGGAAATAATACTTATTTTGCAATTAGTGGAGGTATTTTATCTGTTACAAAAAATAAAATTTTAATTTTAGCAGATACTTTTGAAACAAGAGATGAGATAGATAAAGATAGAGCGATTAATGAAAAAGAGAAAGCAGAACTATTATTAAAAGATAATGATAGTGATAAAGTTTTAATTGAAAGTGCTGAATTTTCTTTGAAAAAAGCTCTTAATAGATTGTCAATATTGTAGTAGAATATAAAAAAAGAGGTTTATATGAAAAATTTTGTTTTTATCTCTCCACATTTTCCAGACAGTTACTGGAAATTTTGTCTTGCATTAAGAAATAAAGGTTTTAATGTTTTAGGTGTTGGAGATGGTCCATTTTTTGAAATATCTGAAGAATGTAAAAACACTTTAACTGAATATTATTGTTGTCCATTTATGGATCATTTTGAAAATGAAGTTAAAGCAATTGAATATTTTTGTAATAAGTATGGAAAAATAGATTTTATAGAATCAAATAATGAATATTGGTTGCTTAAAGACGCAAAATTAAGAACAATTTTTAATGTTACAAGTGGAGTTAATGATGTTGATGTAGTTCCATTTAGATCAAAAATTAGACAAAAAGAATTGTTTAATGCTGCTAATATTAAGTGTGCTAAATACACAACTGATTTAACAAAAGAAGGGTTGATTAAGTTTGCAGCTGAAGTTGGATATCCTTTGTTTACTAAACCAGATGATGGAGTTGGTGCTCAAGGTACGATGAAAATTAACTGTGAAGAAGATATTGATATATTCCTTTCAAGTATTGATAAGAATAGGAGATACATTGTCGAACAATTTATTGATGGTAGTATCGTTTCTTTTGATGGAATTGCAAATAGTAAAAGTGAAGTAGTTTTTTCAACTCAAAATATATTTTTAATTAATAATGATGAAATAGTTTTAAATAATTTGGATGATATGTATTATTGTGATCCATATTTAGATCCAAAATTTTTAGAACTAGGAAAAGCGGTTGTTAAAGCTGTTGGTTTAAAGAAAAGGTTTTTTCATATTGAATTCTTTGAATTAAAGAAAGATTATCCAGGAATTGGAAATAAAGGTGATAGAATTCCGCTTGAAGTAAATGCTCGTCCAGCTGGAGGATATACTCCTGATATTATTAATTTTGCTAATAGTTGTTCATGCTACGATATTTATGCTGATGTTATGATGTATGATGAAAATAAAGAAAAAGATTATCCTGAAAAGTTTTATTGCGCATCTTGCTCAAGAAGAAATACTTCTTCATATTTACATTCCGAAGAAGAAGTAATTGCTAAATATTATAGTAATATCTGTATGGCTGGAGAATTCCCAAAGGTTTTAAGAGATGATATGGGAGATTCATATTTTGTTGCAAAATTTAAAACAAAAGAAGAAATGATGGAGTTTGACACTTTTGTTAGGAGTAAAAAATAATGAATTATATTGATATTGATGAAAGATTTAAAAATAAAAAATTAGTTCCAGACGATTTTTATGCTGTAATTGAAATTTCAAAGGGCAGTAAAAATAAATATGAATATGATCATGACACTGGATTATTAAATTTAGATAGAATTTTATATACTTCAACACATTATCCAGAAAATTATGGTTTTATCCCAAATACTTTAGCTGAAGATGGCGATCCTCTTGATGTTTTAGTGATGTGTAGTGAAACTATTGTTCCATTAGCAACTGTAAGATGTAAAGCTATTGGAGTTGTAAAAATGATTGATGGGGGAAGCAGAGATTATAAAATTATTGCAGTTCCTTTAAATGATCCATTTTATAATTGCTATAATGATGTAAGTGATTTACCAATTCATTTACTTGAAGAAATTAAACATTTCTTTATGGTATATAAGACTCTTGAAGGTAAGGTTACCAATATTAAAGATGTAATGGGAAAAGATGAAGCAAGAGATGTAATGAATAATTGTATAAAAGCTAAGAATGAAGAGAAGAAGTGATTCGATATTTCTTCTCATTTGCTATTTCTTTATAAATCGAATCTTTTCTTAAAAAGTAATAATAACAGGCCCAATAGTAAAATAGAATATCTAGAGCCTTTATAAAAATAGATATTCTATTTTTTATTGTCCCATTAAGTTTTGCTTTATAATATTCATTTAAAAAAATATCAATTTCCTTGTTGTTTAAATTATTTTCACTAATGAATGAAGCCAAATCAAAATACTCATAATTTAAAGATCCATACTCCCAATCAATAAAATATGTTTTGTTTTTCGAAAATAATATATTTCCTTTTACTAAATCATTATGAGACATAACTAAAGGTTTATTTTTAGTTATTTGATTCATTTTTGAAATTACGCTATCTTCGTATTCTTTATTTAAATATAATGAAGAAGGAATTCTATTTTTATAGCAATTAAGTTTATATAAATAATCATATTTATGACTAATATTAGTTTTTAATTTATGAAGTTTTTTAATATTTTTTGCAACACTTTTAATTTCTTCAATTTTTAAGGGAGATGAATAATAATGAGTTTGATGAATAAATTTTGTTATTTTAATTCCATTATTTTCGTCTAAATAAACTAGTTTTTCACTAATTTTTAAGTTTTCAATAGCTTTATAATTTTCAATTTCATTTTTAATTAATAATGTTTCATCTCTATTAGGTCTTAAAATTCTAAGAATATAAGCATCATTTATAATAAAATTTTGATTTGAAAACCCAGAATATATTTCTTCTATACTTTTAACATTAATATTAGTTATTTTTTTAAATATTAATCGAGCTTCCTTTTTATTCATATTAAAACCTTTTTGCTTCTAATAAATATGATGCAATATCATATTTAAATTTAACAATATTAAATGTCTCATACTTTAATATATTTACTTTTCCTTCAACATCACCTTTTTTAACATTTTTAATTTGAGTATATAATACTTCACCTACTGTTGAAGATGATAAATAAAGGGCAAGTTCACTAGCAAATTCTTTTATTTCATTGCTTGGAGAAGAGGAAAAAATAACAACATGAGGACCATGATCTTTAAAAATATGAAGGAAATAATAGTCTTTTTTAGCTTCTTTAAAAGTTAAATAGTCATTTTGAGTAGAATTTTTTCCAAATCCTATTTTTACATTATTAAATACAACATAATATGGTTTAAAAGAAGGAATATCCTTTTTTCTAACTGTTTTCTTATTTTTAATATATCCTAATTTATCTAGTTCAATAAAAGTTTCAATATAATCTTCTTCTTTAAATACTTTTAAGGAAGAAAGAATAGACTCTAAATAATCTTTTTCAATATTAGATTTATTGATATATTCTTCACTTATTTGAATAGTTTGTTTTGCTTTTTTATAAATTTTATAACATCTTTGAATGTATTGATCTAATGGCAAAAAAGTTGAATTAACATATGTTTCCCCATCTATTTCGTATTTATTTAAGTATTTATTATCTTCATAATTTGTTAATAAATAGTCTCCAACATTACGATATTTTAGATTTTTAATAGCTTCATTTTTATCATTCGAAACTTTTTCAATCTTATTATTTAAAGATTTTATCTTTGATTTAATACTCTTTTTTAAAACACTATACTTATTATCTAAATATTTAGTTTCGATATTGGAAATATAATTGCTAATAAATTGATCCATCTTTTCTTCATCAATTTCTTTAACTGTTCTTTCATTAGTTGGAAGCAAATATTTAGTTTGAGGCATTATAGGTCTTTTTGTTTCAAATCCTTTTAAGTGTATTGTATCAATAATTATTTCGTTTGAAGTTAAAATTATGTTTGAATTATTTTTAAATAGTTCCACATATAATTTATAAATTATTTTATCATAAGTATCTGTTGTCTTTAAAAATGAAAAACAAACAATATTATCATTATTTATTACTTCAATACTTAATAATTTTGAATTTAAAATTTTTTGTTTTATACGAGCAAAAAAACTATTTTGGTTAGTGAAAAGATATTTTTCTTTTGTCAATTCAATAAAAGGTTTATCGTTATTTAAAGAGATTATAATGCCTCCTAAAGACGATTTTGAAAAAGTCAATTCAAAATCACAATTAGTTAAAATATGAATATGATTAAGATAAGTATTTTTAAATATCTTATCAAGGTTTTCAATATGTTTTGATAAATAATTTTGTGAATTCATACATAATATTATAATCTTTTTAATTTGAATAGTAACTAAAGAATGATTATAATTATTTATATGAAAAAAGGATTATTAGTTATTCTTAGTGGGCCAAGTGGCGTTGGTAAAGGAACTATTAGAGAATATTTGATGAAAGATAAAAATGTCAATCTTCAATATTCAATTTCTATGACTACAAGAAGTCCTCGAAATGGCGAAATTAATGGTAAAGACTACTTCTTTGTAACTCGTGAAGAGTTTCTTAATGCCTTAAAACATCATAAATTATTAGAACATGCTAAATTTGTTGATAATTATTATGGTACACCGAAAGATTATGTAGAAAAGCTTAGAAACGAAGGTAAAAATGTTCTTCTTGAAATTGAAACCAGAGGTGCTAAGCAAGTTATTGATAAAATGCATTCAGACGATGAAATATCTATCTTTTTAGTTCCTCCAAGTTTAGAAGAACTTGAAAAAAGAATCAGAGGAAGAAAAACTGAAACTGAAGATTTAATTAAAAAAAGAATGGCGAAAGCTAAAAGAGAACTTAAAAAAGAGACATTTTACGATTATATTGTTGAAAATGATACTCCTGAAAATGCAGCCAATAAAATATTAAATATTATTCTTTCTCATATTAAAAAAGATGAAACTAATTAATGTTTTAATTCAATATTCTATTTTAAATTTAGATAAAACATTTTTATATTATTCAACTTTAGATGTAAAACCTTATACTAGAGTTTTAATTTCTTTTGGAACTAGTAAAAAAATATATGGATTTGTTGTTTCAGTTAAAGAAGATAATAGAGAGCTAAAAGAAATAGAAAAAGAATATGGTTTTCAAATTAAAGAGATAGATGAATTGATTGATAATGAGCCAATTATTGATGATTCTTTGTTTTTACTTGCTAAAGAAATTGCTTCATTTTATATTTCTCCATTAATTGGAGTTATAAAAACAATGCTTCCTAGTTCACTTAGACCTTCAAAATTAGGTGCTTCTTCAAAAATTAAATATTGTTCTTATTTAAAAATTAATAGGGAAAACATATCGAATTTTATTTTAAATAAGAATGAAACAAGACTAATTGAAAGATATTTTTTAGTAAATAATGAAATAAAAGATACTTTAAGCAATAGTAAATCTTTACAATCATTAATTGATAAAAATATAATAACTAGATTTAAAAAAGAGGAATACCGTTATCGTATCGTTAAATCTTTTAATTATGAAGATAAAATAAATCTAAGTTCTATTCAAGAAAATGCCTATAATAATATAATTTCTTCACCAAAACTTATTAATTTGCTATATGGAATTACGGGATCTGGAAAAACAGAAATTTATATTAAGTTAATTGAACATTACATTAATGAAGGTAAATCTTGTTTAATTTTAGTTCCAGAAATTGGCTTAACTCCTTTAATGATTTCAAGAATTATTTCATATTTTAGTGAGGATTTAGTAGGGATTTTGCATTCTTCTTTAACAAACAATGAAAGATATGATGAATATAGAAAAATTAAGAATGGAAAAACAAGAATTGTTGTTGGAACAAGGAGTGCGATTTTTGCTCCTTTAAAAAATCTTGGATTAATAATTATTGATGAAGAGCATGATGAATCCTATAAACAAGAAAATGATCTTTGTTATTCAGCAATTGATGTATCATTGCTTAGAGCAAAAGAATGTAATTGTAAAGTAGTATTAGGTAGTGCTACACCTAGTATTGAAGATATGTGTAAAGCTAAAAATAACAAATATAATCTTGTTGTTGTAGATAAAAAATATAATGATGTAAATAAAGCAAGTGTTGAACTAATTGATCGAAAAGATACTTCCTTATTTACTTATTCAACAATATTTTCTTTAGAGCTTATTAGAAGAATAAAAGAGGCACTAAATAAAAATGAACAAATAATTATTTTTGTAAATAATAAAGGATATGCTAGAAGTTATTATTGTAGAGGGTGTGGAAAAACATATGTTTGTCCAACATGTAATACCCCATTATTTTTACATAAAGAACAACATAAATTAAAATGTCATAGATGCAATTATGAAGAAAGAATTCCAACATCTTGTAAAGAATGTGGATCAACTTTTTTTGGTGTAAATGGATTTGGAATTGATAAAGTTAAAGAAGAATTTGAAAATTTATTTTCAGTTCCTTATTTAGTTTTAGATGGTGATGTAACTAAAAATGATGATGAATTGCGAACTATTTTAGAAAAATTTAATAATAAAGAGTGCAATGTTTTAATTGGAACTCAAACTGTATGTAAAGGACATGATTTTAACGATGTTAGTTTAGTTTGTGTTTTAAATGCTGATAGTTTATTTAATTATCCATCCTATAAATCTTCTTTTAATGCCTTTAGTTTAATTGAACAGTTAATTGGAAGAGCAGGTAGAAGGAAAAATAATTCTTTAGCATTAATTCAAACCTTTCAATTAAATAATAAAATAATAAATTATGCAATAAATAATGATTATTTAGGATTTTATGAATACGAAATTGCTAATAGAAAAACTTTTAAATATCCACCATTTTATAATTTATTAACTATTAAATTGTCTAGTAAAAATTCAATTAAGTTAAAATATGTAGCAAATAAATTAGCAAATGTAATTAAAGAATTTAATTCTTCAATTATTGTTTTAGGGCCTTCATTAATTAAAAAAGAAATTAATAAATTTGTTGTTGATTTAACATTAAAATCTAAAAAGAAGCAGGATTTAATAGAGATTTCTAAGATTTTAATAAGTTCTTTGGTATCGAATAACAGCATTAATATTTCATTTATTTTTTCTAAACTTGATTAAATAGGAAAAAATTTATATAAACGATATAAAAAAATTGTTATAATAATCTAAGATTATTATCTAAGGGGAATTTATGATTACAATTACAATTTTAGGTTTAGACCCATACTTACTTAAGCAATTGAGCAGAGAATTAACTAAGCAATTAGTTGAGGTTTATGAGTGTGGAGAAGATGGTATTGACTTTTTTGCTCCAGAAGGTTTACTTATTCATAATGGAATAGATCAAACTAGTTGGAATATTGAAATAAGAGTCAATGCTCCTTTAAAAGTTAAGGCTCTTGAGAAACAAGCATTTGAAGTGATTAAAGGAGGTCTTGGAAATTTCTGTATTAATGCAGTAGTAATTTTTAATTATTACTCAATTGATAATAGATATGAAATCATAAGAGACGAATATCCTCGATACATGGATGAATGCAATCCATATTATGAAGACGAATCATCTTCAAATTGCGATGATGATTGCTGTTGTGATGATGATTGTGAATGTGACCATGAAGATGGATGCCATTGCGGACATTGTGATCAAGATGATGAAGAACCATATTTAGGTAATGCTTTCGAAGATTTTGAAAAGAGAATGGGTAACAATAATGAATAATGTATTTGATATTTCCTTAAATGTTTTAGTTGATTGTGTTAATGAAAAGAAGGATTTTTCCTTACTTATTAAAGAATATACAAAAAACGTAAAACTAAATAACTATAAAAAAACTTGCCTTTCTATTTGTGGAATTGTTTTAAGAAATTACTATTTGATTAAATACTTTGCAAATCATGTCCTTAAATTCACTGATACTAGATTAGTCCTTGCAACTGGTATTGTCTTTGGGACTGTTGCATTTAAAAAAGTTGAAGATACTTCTTCATGTTTAGAATGGTATAAAAACTTATTAATAACAAACGGAATTGAATATGATGAAGAAAAACAAAAAGCAATTAATGAATTAATTGAAAAGAAAAAGAATTACAATTTTACAGATTTAAATAAAGGTTCGATTCAATATTTTTCAATTAATAATAATCTTCCAATTTGGTTTTTAAAGATGCTTTTTAAACAATATGGAAGAGATATTATGTTTAAAGTTGCTAGAGAATGTTCAAAAATGCCAAAGCAATTTGCTTATAAACCAACATTCTTTGAATATAGTGATGATGAAAAAGTTTCATTACTTGATTTTGATGAACTTGATAAAAATTTCTACATTTATAAAAATGAAAAATCAATTAAATCAGTTGTTGCATGTCATTCAAATGTCTTGTATCCAGTTCAACAAGCTGAACATAAAATGGCTTTAAAATTGCCTCAACTTCAAAATAAGGAAATCACTATTATATTACATAGCAATGAAAATGCTTATGTTGAGTTAATTGATAAATATATTTCTTCAAATAATGTTGTTGAAGTTTTATATTCTAATTCAAAAAGAAGTCTCGTTCCTCTTGTAAAAATTGAAAAAGCTTTAAATAATATTAATTTTAAATATCACGAAACTAGCGATTTTACTTTGGAAGCTTATTCAAAAAATAAACAAGATTTAATTGTATATTTTGCTCCTTCAAGTAATGTCGATTCATTTAGAAGAGTTCCAGATTATATTTTAAATTTCTCTCAAAGTTCAATTGATGATTTAATTAAAGAACAAATAATAGGATTAAACGAACTTGCAAAATATGTTGAAGTCAATGGGAAACTTGTCTATTGTGTTCCAACTATTGATATTAAAGAAACAGAAGTACAAGTAATGAAATTTTTAGAAAGTAATAAAAATTTTGTTAAAGAATATACAGAATTATTTTTCCCACATGAAAAAGATAATTCAATGTATTATTATGCAATATTAAAAAAAGTAAAATAAAATGAAAAATTTATACGGTTACAAATTAGAGGATTTAGAAGAATTAATGATTTCTTTGGGTCAAAAGAAGTATCGTGCGACTCAAATTTTTAAGTGGATTTATGAGCGTGGTGTTACAAATTTTGATGAAATGAGCGACATTTCTTTAAGTTTTAGAGAAGTTTTAAAGAATGAATTTACTCTTTCAATTCCTACAATTTATAAAAAACAAGTCTCAAGCGATGGAACAATTAAATTACTTTTGAGTTTAGGTGATGACTCAAAAATTGAAACCGTATTAATGAGATACAACTATGGACTTGTTGCATGTGTAACTTCACAAGTTGGGTGTAACATGGGGTGTGCATTTTGCGCTTCAGGTTTATTTAAAAAACAAAGAAATTTGGAAGTGCATGAATTAGTTGGTCAAATTCTTGTATTAAATAATTTGCTTAAAGAAGAAAACAGAAAAATCACTCATGTTGTTGTAATGGGTACAGGTGAACCATTTGATAATTATGATAATGTAATGAAGTTTATTAGAATTTTAAATAATCCTCATGGTTTTGCAATTGGTGCAAGACATTTAACCGTTTCAACATGTGGATTAGTTGAAAAAATTAGAGAATATGCTAATGAAGGAATTCAAATTAATTTAGCAATTTCGCTCCATGCTCCAAGCGATAAAATTAGAAATAAAATTATGCCAATAAGTTTAAAATATCCTCTTGATCAACTTATGGATGCTGTTAAATATTATGAAGCTACAGCAAAAAGAAGAGTAACTTTTGAATATATTTTATTAGAGGATATTAACGATTCTATCGAAAATGCAAAGGAATTAGCTAAGTTAATTAAAGGAACTACATCATATGTAAATTTAATTCCTTACAATCCAGTTGGAGAATTAAAATATAAAAGAACAAGTGGAAATAGAGTGCACCGTTTTATGGATGCTTTAATTAAAGAAGGTGTTAATGTAACAGTTAGAAAAGAATTTGGAACTGACATTGATGCTGCTTGTGGACAGTTGAGGGCTAAAAATGGCTAGAAAATATATTGAAGCGACAATTGGATTTAAAAAAGACATTGGTAAAATAAGAATTTCAAATGATGATGAATGTCGAATTGTTTTAAATTCTTATAAAGAAGTTTTGATGGTTCTTGCTGATGGAATGGGTGGTCAAAATAAAGGGGACTATGCTTCTTCAACAACTGTTAATTTTCTTTGTGAAGAATTTTTAAAAAAGCCTAAATTTATTACTTATATTGATGCAATGATTTGGATTGCAAATAAGATTAAAAAAATCAATACTTTGCTCTATAATACCCAAGATAAAGATGAAAATTATCGTGGAATGGGAACTACTTTGGTAGTTGCTCTTCTTGTTGGAAATAAGATTGTTGTTATTAATATTGGTGATTCAAGGTGTTATTTAGTTAATAATAAAAAATTAGTTCAAATTACAGAAGATCAAACATATGTAAATTATCTTTATAAATCTGGAATTATTGAAGAAAAAGATATGGCTACTAATCCAAATAGACACGTTTTAACAAATTCTTTAGGATGTTTTCCTTCAGTATCATTTGATAAATTTATTATAAACTACAGTGGTCAATCTATATTCCTTTGTAGTGATGGATTATATAATAATGTTTCAATTAAAGATATTGAAGCTATATTAAATACAACAGATGAGACCCATATCAAAGTAGATTCGTTAATAGAACTTGCAAATTATAATGGCGGAAGCGACAATATCTCTTGCTGTCTTTGGGAGCCAATTAAAAAATGATAAATATTAACGATATAATCAATAAAAGATATAAAATATTAGGTACTGTTGGTCATGGTGGAATGAGCGATGTTTATCAAGCTAAAGATCTTATTTTTAAACGTGAAGTCGCAATTAAAGTCATTAAATATGAATTTATAAATAATATTGAAAACCTCATTAGGTTTCAAAATGAAGCTAGAATTAGTGCTTGTTTAAATCATCCAAATATTATAAAGATATTTGATTATGGAGAGATTGATAATCTTCCTTTTATCGTTAATGAATTTGTAAAAGATCAAACATTACGTGATGTGTTAGATTTTAAAAGAGCTTTGTCTAGTAAAGAAGCTTGCTCAATTATGCTTCAAATTCTTGATGCTATTATCTATATTCATTCAAAAAATATTATTCATCGTGATATTAAACCTCAAAATATATTTTATGGAGTTGATGGAAGCGTTAAACTTTCTGATTTTGGAATTAGTGTCATAAAAGGATCTTTAATGAATGTTAACGAAAATAATAAAGTTATTGGAACGGCTCAATATTTAGCTCCTGAAATCTTTAGAGGCGGAAAACCTTCATTTCAAAGCGATATATTTAGCTTAGGTATTTTATTTTTTGAAATTGTAACAGGTAGAGTACCATTTGATGCAAAAACTCCAGGTGAAGTGGGTGTCTTAATGTTAGAAAATGATGTTCCAAGTCCAAAGAAATTTATGCCTTCAATTCCTAAAGAAATTGAAGAAATCATATTGAAATCCACTTCAAAAGATTTAAATATACGATATAAAGATGCTAAGGAAATGAGAAAAGATATTGAAAAAGTTTACAATAATAAAAAATTAATTAATAAAGGGCATAGTCTATTTGCTCGTATTTTTGGACTATCGAGGGATTAAATATGAAAGAAAATAAGATTGCTCCTAGTATTTTAAGTGCTGATTTTCTTAATTTGGGTAAAGAGATTGAAAGAATTGAAGAAGCTAATGCTTCTTTCATCCATTTTGATGTAATGGATGGTAGTTTTGTTCCTAATATTTCATTTGGTATGGTTGTTTTAAAAAGTGTAAGTAAAATAGCAAAAATTAAAATTGATAGTCATTTAATGATTGTTTCTCCTATTTCTTATTATCAACAATTTTATAAATTAGGTAGTTATAATGTTACAGTTCATGTTGAAAATACTACTATTGATGAATTTAAAATGATGGCTAGTTTTGCTAAAGAAAATAATAAATCAATAGGTATTACTCTTAATCCTGAAACTCCAATAGAACAAATTATTCCATATCTTAATTATGCAAATATTGCTTTAGTTATGTCTGTAAAACCTGGGTTTGGTGGGCAATCATTCATAGAAAATAGCTTGGAAAAAATATTGTTTTTAAAAGAATATAGGGAAAAATATAATTTAAAATATGAAATTGAAGTTGATGGAGGAATCAACGCTTATACTTCAAAATTATGTAGAGAAAGCGGAAGTGATATTTTAGTTGCTGGAAGTTATATATTTTCAAGCACTGATTATAAACAAAAAATAAAGGAGTTAAACAATGAAAACTTATGAGATTATTTTTATTATTTCTTTGTTGGTTTTAGTAGTTTTTCTTTTTGTGTTTATTATTGTTAGCATTAACAATTATAACAAGGGCGGAGTTAAAAAATATAACTTATTTTCTAACTTTCTTTATGAATTAAATGGTTTTAGAAGGTACAATAAATTAAGTTATACATATTTTGGAGCATTAATTTTACTTCTTGTCTTAATGATCATGCCTTATTTTGTTTTCTTCCTTAAAGGAAGGGGAGATTTGGCCTATAGAATATTAATTTTGGTATTTTCAATTGTAAGTAGTTCTTCAATTTTTGCTTTATTCTTTGTAAAAATGTCTCAATATAAATTACACCTTGCATTTGATTGTCTTTTAGCAAGTAGTAACGTTTGTTTATTATTAGTACATGCTTTGTTTATTGGACTTGGAGATAGAGCAGGATTTATATTTTCTAACAAAACATTTAGTATTTTATCATTAATTTTAGGTATTGTTTTTGTTATTGTCGAACTTGCTTTAATGCTTAATCCATCTTATAAGAGGTGGTTTAAAATGATGAGTGTCAATAACGATGCTCAATCAAGACCTAAATATTGTTATCTTTCAGTATTAGAATTTGGAAGTTTATTAGTTTATGTTTCTTCCTTTATTCTTTTAACTATAGCTTGTTTTGCTTAAATTAAACTATCTTTAATATATAATTTGCTAGCAAATTTTGGATGAGCTCTCTTTAAAGTTGCAAGTAAAATAAAGGCAAATACAGCTCCAATTTCTCCTTGCAAAATATCAAATGGAGAAGAAACAATAGCGTATTCATATCCAAATAAAGCAATATAACTTATAAAATATGTTAAGACCATAAATAGTGGAGAGATAAATAAAGCAATATATTTAATAAAGTTTACTTTTTTAAAGAAGTACATAATTAAGTAGAAAGATAAACTTTCTAAACCTTTTGCAATTAATGTAAATGGAGCAAAAGAAGCATAACCAGAAAAAATATCTGCTAAAGTTGCACCAATCATCCCTGATATCAATCCTTCAACTGGTCCAAAGAAACCAGTAGCAAAAAGAATTATCGCATCACTTAAATTAAAATATCCAACCCCATTTCCATATGGAATTTGAATAAAAAAAGTGACAACAAACACTAATCCGGCCATAAAAGCGGAATAAACAATATGGTAAATAATATTTAATTTATTTATTTTCAATGTATTTTTCATAAAATTCCTCAATTGTATAACATTCAATTCCTAATGATTTTAATTTTTTAGTAGTTATTCCATTTCCTTCTATAAGTTTATTATCAAAATTTCCATCATAAACATTATGAACTCCGCAAGAAGGGCTGTTTTCTTGTAATATTGCTTTCTTTATTCTATTGTATAATGCAATATTTGCTACTTTCCTACTACCTTCAAGGAAGTTAGAAGTAACGTTTTTATTTTCTTTTGAATATACTTCATCTCCTTTAATTTCACTAGGAACTCTAGGGGTTTTCAATCCACCAAGTTGTTCAGGACAGATAGGAATAATATCATATTTTTCTCTTATTTTTTCAATTAGAGGATTATAGTTATTTCCTCCATTATATTTAGTATTGTAGCCAAGTAAACAAGCACTAACAAGAATTATTTCCATGCCTTTTCCCTCCCTTAAATCCTTGAATATTATAGATAAAACTTTATAATATTTCTATGATAAAATACTTTAATACAATATATAAAAATAAAAATTATGAAATTGAAGTACATAAAGATATTAGATATAGAAGGATTACTTTACGCTATAAAAATGAAAAATTTATAGTAAATGCCCCATTATTTTCTTCTAATACTCTAATTTTAAAGTTTGTAGAAGAAAAGAAAGAGAAACTAATAAAAAATTTTAATAATAAATTACCATACGATGAAAAAGGAATATATATTTTAGGAAATTATACTTTATTCAATGAAGGATTTATTGAGTTAAATGGGAAATTTTATTTGTTTAAGGATTTAAATAATTTTTATAAATGCGCTAAAAAAGAATATTATAATTTTTTTCTATTAAGACTTAGACATTATGAAGAAGTAATGGGAATAAATGTTCCATATTCATTAAAAATTAAAATTGTCAGTTCAATATTTGGATCTAATAGTTATTCAACTCATTCTATTACATTAAGCATTAAATTAATTCATTTTAGCATTGAATTAATTGACTCTGTTATAATTCACGAATTAGCTCATCATTTTTATAGAGACCATTCGAAAAATTTCTATGGAGTTATAAATAAATATTGTCTAAACTATAATGAATGCAGGAAGAAATTAATTCATGGGGTATATAAATGAAAGAAACAATAACATCATTACAAAATAAAATTGTTAAAGAAGTATATTCCTTAAAAGATAATAAAAATATTAAGGAAAAACATATGTTTTTGGTTGAAACTATGCATCTAGTTGAGATGGCTAAGGATAATTTAGAATATGTTTTAACTTTAAATGAAATACCTTCTATTTCTTGTAAACAATATATAGTAAATAAAGAAATATTAGAAAAATGTAGTAACAATAAATCTTATTCAAAAGTAATTGGCGTTGTAAAACAACTAGAATTTGAATTTGTTAAAGATGATACTTTAATATATTTAGATAATATTCAAGATCCAGGGAACTTAGGAACAATTTTACGTACATGTTTAGCATTAAATATTAAGAATATAATAGTTAGCAAAGATTGCTGTTCAATTTATAATTTAAAGGCTATTCAATCTAGTGAAGGGGCTTTATTTAAAGTAAATATTAAAGTTGGTGATATATCTTTACTTAAAAATTTAAAAGAAGAAGGATATCGTATAGTTTCTACAAGTTTAAGTAAAGATTCAATATTATTAAATAATTTAGAATATAAGCAAAAAACAGTATTTGTATTTGGCAATGAAGGTAATGGAATTAGATCATCTATCATTGAATTAAGTGATAACAAAGTTATCATACCAATTAACAATATCGATTCATTAAATGTAGGTGTATCATTAGGAATTGTTCTTTATACTTACCTTTTTAACATTAAGTCTTTAAAATAAATTTTAAATATTATAATATTTAATTACGAACTAATTTTAATATTTGTTTTGTAGAGAGTTAGTGAATGGTGAAAACTAATATTCAATATTAAAAGTCTCACTCGTAAGTTTAATTTATTAATAAGTGTATTTATCAAAATTGATAAGTAAATTAAGGTGGTACCACGTGAAAGCGTCCTTAAGTTTGACGCTTTTTATTTTTGGAGGTAAATATTATGTATGATCATTTAAACATTGAAAAAAAGTGGAGTAAGGTTTGGCTTGATAGAAAAGAATATCGCTGTGATACACATGATTTTTCTAAACCAAAATATTATGTTTTAGATATGTTTCCATATCCTAGTGGACAAGGATTACACGTTGGACATCCTGAAGGTTATACCGCAACAGATATTGTTGCAAGAATGAAAAGAATGCAAGGATATAATGTTCTTCATCCAATCGGATGGGATTCATTTGGACTTCCAGCCGAACAATATGCAATGAAGATGAATGAACATCCAGAAGCATTTACTATGAAAAATATCGATAATTTTAGAAGACAAATCCAAATGCTTGGATTTAGCTATGATTATGATAGAGAAATTTTTACATGTAAACCTGATTATTACAAATGGACTCAATGGATATTTGTCAATATGTATAATGATAATTTAGCTTATGTTGATTATAAACCTGTTAACTGGTGTCCAGAACTTGGAACTGTTTTAGCAAACGAAGAAGTGATTGATGGAAAGAGCGAAAGAGGCGGTTATCCAGTTATTAGAAAACCAATGAAACAATGGATGCTTAGAATTACAAGTTATGCTGATAGATTAAGTAATGATCTTGAAGGACTTGATTGGCCAAAATCAACTATTGATATGCAAAGAAACTGGATTGGTAAATCAAAAGGAACTGAGATTATTTTTAATATTGAAAACAGTGATGATACATTTACAGTATTTACAACTCGAGCCGACACTTTATTTGGCTGTACATATTGTTGTTTAGCTCCTGAACATCCACTTGTTAAAAAACTTGTGACTAATGAGCAAAAAGATGAGGTAGAAAAATATATTGAAGAAGTTTCCCATAAATCTGATATTGAAAGAACTGGAACTAATCAAGAAAAAACTGGTGTTTTTCTTGGTGTTTATGCAATTAATCCAATAAATAATGCTAAAGTCCCTGTTTATATTGCAGACTATGTTTTAGCCTCTTATGGTAGTGGAGCTGTTATGGCAGTTCCAGCTCATGATACAAGAGATTATCAATTTGCTAAAAAACATAATTTACCAATTATAAAAGTAATTGAAAGTGATATTACAAATGATGCATATGTTGATGATGGAAAACACATTAATAGTGATTTTATTAATGGACTTAATATAAGTGAAGGAAAAGAAAAGATTACCGAAAAATTAATTGAACTCAAGAAGGGTAATTTTAAAGTCAATTATAAATTAAGAGACTGGTTATTCTCACGTCAAAGATATTGGGGTGAACCAATTCCAATTATTGAATTTGAAGATGGTACAATGAAAGCTGAAGATCTTTCTTCTTTACCTTTAGTTCTTCCAACTCTTGATGAATATAAACCATCTGGAACTGGTGAATCACCATTAGTTCACGCTAAAGAATGGTTAAATGTTACAGTCGATGGAAAGAAGGGAAAAAGAGAAACAAATACAATGCCTCAATGGGCAGGAAGTTGCTGGTATTATATTAGGTATATTGATCCACATAATGATAATGTAATTGCTGATAAAAAATTACTTGATCATTGGCTTCCAGTTGACCTTTATATTGGTGGCCAAGAACACGCTGTTTTACATTTATTATATGCTCGTTTTTGGCATAAATATCTTTATGATAAGGGAGTAGTAAGCACAAAAGAACCATTTAAACGTTTATTCCATCAAGGAATGATATTAGGTGAAAATGGTGAAAAGATGTCGAAATCTAGAGGAAATGTTATTAATCCTGATGATATTGTTCTTAAATATGGTGCGGATACTTTAAGACTTTATGAAATGTTTATGGGGCCACTTGAAGCAAGTCTTCCATGGTCTAATAGTGGTCTTGAAGGAAGTAGAAGATTTATTGAAAGAGTATTTAGATTGTTTGATGATGAAACATTTAAAGCTAGATATAGTAATGAAAATGATCATAAATTAGACTATATATATAATTTTACAGTTAACAAAGTAACTAAAGATTTTGAAGCATTACAATTTAATACTGCAATTTCTCAAATGATGATTTTTGTTAATGAATTATATAAAGCAGAAAAAATTTACTATCCTTATTTAGAAGGGTTTGTAAAGATGTTTGATTGTATTTGTCCTTTTGTTGGTGAAGAAATTTGGCATTTATTAGGCCATAAAGATTTAATAACATATGAACCTTGGCCAACATGTGATGAATCAAAATTACAATTAAATACTGTAAAAATTGCTGTTCAAATCAATGGTAAACTTAGAGATACTATTGAAATTTCCAAAGATGAGGATGAAGAAAGCGTTAAAGCAAAAGCTTTAAATAGTGAAAATGTTAAACGTAATCTTGAAGGCAAAACAATTAAAAAGATTATTGTTGTTAAAAATAAGATTGTAAATATTGTTGCAATTTAATAATTCAATAATTAATATATTTTATAGAAATATTCGTGGTACTTAACCTAAGTTAAGACTATAGGAGGTTTTATGGTTTTATGTATTGATTGTGGAAACACTCTCATTAAATGTGGTCTTTATGATGAAACACATTTAGTGAAGAAATTTTCACTTGATTCAAAAATTAAAAGATCATCTAGTGAATTTGAGATGGTCTTTTCATCGTTTTTAAAAGACTTCGACAATATTAGTGGTGCTATTATTTCTTGTGTTGTTCCTTTGCTTCTTCAACCAATTAAAGATGCATTAAATAGTTTATTTAATATAAATCCTTTATTAATTAACAGGTCAATTAAGACAGGAATTAACATTAAAATCGATTATCCAAATGAACTTGGCAATGATCTTTTATGTGGAGCTGTTGGAGCAATCTCTAAATATAGTTTCCCTCTTGTTGTGGCTGATTTAGGTACTGCAACTAAAATGTATGTAGTTGATAAAGATGGAAATTATATTGGTGGAATTATTACTTCTGGAATGGAAGTAAGTATGAAAGCGCTTGATCAATCAACAAGCTTACTTTTAGAAGTTCCATTAATTTCTCCCAAAAAAATAATCGGTAAAAACACTAAAGATTCTATTCAATCTGGTATAGTTTATGGTCAAGCGTATATGATTAGTGAATTTGCAAGAAGAATGGAGCAAGAGCTTGGATATAAGTTAGAACGAGTTCTTACAGGTGGATTTAGCAAGGAAATTAAAGACCAAGTAGTTTGTTTTCACTATGAAGAAAATTTAGTACTTGATGGTCTTTACAAAATATATCATTTAAATGAAAGGAAGAATTTACTATGAAAAAAATTAAAGAAATTAAAACTATTGCTTTTGACGCAATGTTTCTAGCCCTTATTTTCGTTTTTGCTTATGTACCTTATTTAGGATACATTACAATTGGTCCACTTGCCTTTACCACTATGCATGTTTTTGTGCTTCTAGGAGCTATTCTTTTTGGAGCAAAAAGAGGTGCATTATATGGTTTTTTCTTTGGAGTTAGTTCGCTTCTTGTTGCTTTACAATATCCTGGAACTTTGAATTATTTTTGCTTAAACCCATTTATTTCAATTGTTCCTCGTGTATTATTTGGTTTAATTGCTGGTTTAGTTTTTGATGCTTTAAAAAAGAATTGTACTCAAAAGACATTTGATATTGTAAGTATTCCTCTTTGTGGAGTATTTACTCTTTTACATACTGTCTTATATTTTACTTTCTTCTATGTTTTTGGTGTTAGAGATGTTTTTGGAATTACTAGTTTGCTTGGTGTAGCCGACTTAATTGAATCAATGAATTCTACTTATGGTTCATTACTTGGATTTATTGGTTCATATATGTCAATTGGCTGCGTATGTGAAATTGCAGTTGCAATTGTTTTAATCGGAGCAATTTATCTTCCAGTAAGTAAATTCTTAGGTTTAGGAAGAGTTAAGACTATTGAAGAAAGAGAAGTAAAAAAGGGAAATATTGCTTTCAATACAACACTTGTTATCACACTTTTTGCCTTACTTTGTGTTATAATTTTAAGCATGGCATTATAGTGAGGTAATAGGTATTTATGGATTTAGATTTTAAAAAAATAGTTGAACCATATTTTGATGAAGCTTTAACTACCCTTGTAAAAAACGTTCAAATTAATAGTGTTTACGATCCTTTAACTGTTTCTACTTCTTCTCCTTATGGATTAGGAGTTAAGAAATGTTTTGATTTTTTAAAGGAAATAGCTTTAAAAGATGGTTTTGAAGTTGATACATGTGATGGAAGATGCTTAGAAATAAGCTATGGAAAAGGTGATAATTTAATTTATGTTTTTGCTCACCAAGATGTTGTACCAGTAAATGGAGTTTGGGATGATAATCCTTTTTCTGGAGCAATAAAAGATGATAGAGTTTATGGAAGAGGGACAAGTGATGATAAAGGTCCTGGAATTAGCGCTTATTTTGCTTTAAAAGCTCTAAAAGACAATAATTTAATTGACGATTATAGAGTGAGACTTGTCTTTGGAGGAGATGAGGAAAGAGGTTCTAGTTGCTTAGAATACTATTTCCATAATTTAAAGAAAGAAGATCCAACTTATGGTTTTACTCCTGATGGTGATTTTCCTTTAATATATGGTGAAAAAGGAATTTGCAATTACGAATACAAATCTAAATATGATTTTAAAGATATTATTGAGATTGATGCTGGTACTGTTTCAAATGCTGTAATTGATAAAGCTAAAGTAATTGTTAAAAATCCAGAAGTTTTGGATAAATATTTAAGTGACCATCCAACAATTAAGTTTGAAAAAGAAGCAGAAAATACATATGTTTTTATTGGTAAACCAGCCCATGGATCTCTTCCTGAAGAAGGAATAAACTCTGGAATTATTATGCTTCATTGCTTAGGAGAAGCATATAACGAACCAATATTAACTTTATTAAGTAATGAATATTTAGATCCATTTGGAAAAAATATGTATGTATTTAATGAAACAAAAGATATGGGAAAAACTACATTTAATGTTGGAATTATTAAATATAAAGATGAAGAATTCTCGATGATTGTTAATTTTAGATATCCAAGTGGAGTAGATGTAAATAATACAATTGCAAAAATCCAAGATTGTTCACCATTTAAAGTTATTACTCATTCTAATGCAGACCCATTATATTTTAATCCTGAGACAACTCCATTTATTAAAAAATTAATGGAAGTTTATCAAGAAGAAACTGGAAGTGAAGAAAAACCTATGGCAATTGGAGGTGGAACTTATGCTAAAGAAGCAAAAAATACTGTCGCATTTGGTTCCCATTTCCTTGGTAAAGAAGATAATATTCATGCAAGTAATGAACATATTGACTTAGAAGATTTTTATACATCAATGCCAATTTATGCTCATGCAATTTATGCTTTAGGAAAACTTAAAAAATGAGAACAAAATTTAAAAAGTGGGCTGTTGACTATTTAGATGAGTCCTTCACTAATCAAATTAAATTAGATAATTTTAATAAAGAAGAGTTTTTAAAATTTGTAGGTAAATCCCCATTATTTTTGGAAATTGGTCCTGGAAAGGGTCAGTTTATTACTTCTCTTGCTAGTAAGTATTTAGATTGCAAATTTATTGTTTGTGAACTAAATGCAACAATAAGTGGTATATGCTTAAAAAAGATTGATGATTCTCAGTTAACTAACGTCAAATTAGTTGCCCATAATTTTTTTGAATTAGGAAAAATATTTTTAGAAAATAATATCTTTTTTGATGGAATTATTTTAAATTTTAGTGACCCTTGGCCAAAGAAAAGACATGAAAGAAGAAGACTTACTAGTGATATATTTTTACTTGAGTATGCTTCATTATTAAAAAAAGATGGACAAATATATTTTAAAAGTGACAATGATGACTTTAGCTTGTATTCTTTAGAGCAGTTTAAAAAATTTAAATTTGATGTAATAAAGGAATGTTTTGATTATAATGTATTAGATGATTTTGATGCTTTGACTGAATTTGAAACCAAATTTAAAAATAATGGTGTTAAAATTAAAAGATTTATATTTAAAAACAACCCTAATGTTATTAAAAAGAGTGAGGAATTAATATGAAATTTGGAATGTACTACAATAAAGAAACAATTGGTGATGTCTTACTTGTAATTTATAAAAGTGATGTTATTCCTGCACATATTGAACAAAGAAACGATATAGTTGCTCTTTTTGATAAAGATAATGAAATTGTTGGTTATAATTTTTTAAATATTTCAAATTCAATGAAAATTAAAGCACATGGTCAAATTCCAATTTGCTCACATCAAGTAATTGATATATTAAATTGTATGCTAAAAAACGCTAGTTTTCCTTTATTAGATTATTTAGATGAATCCGGATTTAAAGTTGGTCAAATAGTTGAAATGGAAGAACATCCAGATAGTGATCATCTTCATATTTTAAAGGTTGATATTAAAAAAGATAGACTTTTAAATATTGTTTGTGGCTCTTTTAATGCTAAAGTTGGCTTAAAAGTTGTTGTGGCTACTGAAAATTGTTTTATGCCAAGTGGTAAACAAATTATACCAGGAGAAGTAATGGGTGTTTTTTCTGAAGGAATGCTTTGTTCTGGTAGAGAATTAAATATTGATGGATACGAAAATAAAAAAGGTTTATATATTTTAGACGACTCTTATAATGTTGGTGATGATTTTTATACCCTTTATTAAATTAATGAAAATTTAATGAAAATTTTTTCATTTCTTATACAAAAATATTTTTTATATGTTAATATAACATATAGTGAGGTTTCTTTATGGGATATGATAAAAGTAGAGTTACTATTTATGAAGTAGCTAAAGTTAGTGGTGTTAGTCTAGCTACCGTTTCTCGTGTAATAAATGATAGCGACACTGTAAAAGAAGAGACAAAAAGGAGAGTTTTAGCTGTAATTAGAAAATTAGGCTATAAGCCAAGCGGTTTGGCACAAGCTTTAGCGACAAATAAAACAACAAATATTGGGCTTATTGTTCCAAGTGCAAATTATGTTTATATTTCAAATCTTTTAAATGGTGTTAGTGAAGTTTGTAAAGCTAAAGGTTTTACTTTAAGTCTTTTTACTACTTCTCATTCTAGGGAAGATGCTACAGCTTGCATTGAAAAAGCGATTAAAGAGCATGTAGATGGTGTTATTGTTTTTGATGATGAATTAAATGATGAAGATTATAAAGTATTTAACACTTATGATGTTCCTGTTTTAGTTATAAACAATAATGTTAGCGACACTAAAATTGCTTGTATTCCTTTTGGATATGAGCATTTAATTAAAAGAATTATTTTAGATTATTTTACAAAAGGTGATAAACAAATGACATTCCTTCATGTCCATAATGGAGGTAGATTGCTTCGTAGAGTTGAAAATGCTTTCATTAAAACTCATGAGGAAAATGATAAATTATTTGACATTATGAATTGTGATGATTCATATCAAAGAACATATCGTGACTTTATGGAAAGATTTAAGAAGAAAAAGAAAGAATATGTTATTGCTTATCGAGATTCAATTGCTGCAGCTGTATTAAATGCTGCAACAGATAGTGGGCTTACAGTTCCAGGTGATATCGAAGTTCTTTCTATTATTGGAACTAAATATTCTTCGATTCTTCGTCCTCAAATTTCAAGTATGAATGTTAATTTTTATGAAGTAGGGAAAAGAGCAGTTGATATGTTGGTCGATTTAATTAATGGTGATTTAAACGATAAAACATATAAATTTGAATCAAAATATGTAAAAAGAGAATCTACTAAGTTTTAGGAGGGAAATATATGGATTTTTATAATAAATTTATTAGATCAGTTTTAGATTTTCCAATTAAAGGAATTAATTTTAGAGATATAACTCCTTTACTTGCTGATGGAGATGCTTTCCATCAAGTTATCATGGATTTAAATAAAGAATTACCAAGTTATGATAAATATGATAAGTTTATTGCAGCTGAAAGTAGAGGTTTTATATTTGCTTCTCCTCTTGCTAGTATGAATAACAAAGGATTAGTTCTTGCAAGAAAGGCTAATAAACTTCCACTTGTTGGCTATCGTGCTACATATAAACTTGAGTATGGTGAAGCTACAATTGAAATTCCTAAAGATGCAATCAAACCTGGAGATAGAGTAATTATTATGGATGATTTAATTGCGACTGGAGGAAGTGCTAAAGCGATGGTTGATTTAGTAAAAGCAGCTGGAGGAATTCCAGTTATGGGATTATTCTTAATTGAATTAAGAAGTCTTCAAGGATATAAACAATTAGGAATTCCAGTTGTTAGTATAGTTTCTTATGGACTTCATGAAGGAGATTATCTTCAACTTCAATTTACTAAACAACCAATTGGAAAATTTATTAAAAAGATAAACGAAACTGATATTGAAGTTGAATACGAAGATAAAACAACAGAAATTATAAATAAAAATAGAATTGTTAATATAATTCAATATGAAAAGAATGGAAGAATAACATATATACGTTATAGAGATTAGGAGCAGTTATGGCAAATATTATTGATGATTTAAATTATAGAGGCTTAATCAAAGATTACTCTAATGAAGAAGAAATAAGAGAATTGTTATCTACACCTCAAACTATTTATTGTGGATTTGACCCAAGTGCCTCAAGTATGCATATTGGAAATTTTGTTATGATTGCTACTTTAATGAGACTTCAAAGAGCTGGACATCGAATTATTGCAGTAGTTGGTGGTGGAACTGGAATGATTGGTGATCCAAGTGGTAAATCTAAAGAAAGAAATCTTCAAACTGAAGAAGGTGTAAAACAAAATACATTAGCAATAAAAGCTCAACTTGAGAGATTTTTAGATCTTTCTGACCCTAATAAAGGAATTTTATTAAATAACTATGATTGGTTAAGTAAAATTTCTCTTCTTGAATATCTTAGAGACTATGCCAAATATTTTAATATTAATTATATGTTAGCTAAAGATATCATCTCTTCTAGATTAGAAGTTGGCATTTCATTAACTGAATTTACATATATGACTCTTCAATCAATTGACTTCTTAAAATTGCATCGAGATTACAATTGTAATATTCAAATTGGAGGAAGTGATCAATGGGGAAATTTAACTGCTGGATTAGATTTAATTAGAAAGTTAGATGGAGTTGACCAGCATGTTGGATGTATGACATCTCATCTTATTACAAGAAGTGATGGAAAGAAATTTGGAAAAAGTGAAGATGGAGCCCTTTTTCTTGATCCAAAACTTACTTCTCCATATAAGTTATATCAATTCTTTTATAATCAAGGGGATGAAGATAGTGTTAAATATCTAAAAGTATTTACTTTCTTAACAAAAGAAGAAATTACTGCTATTGAAAAAGATCATCTAGAACATTTAGGATCAAGAATTGCTCAAAAAGTTCTTGCTTATGAGGTTACAAAAATTATTCATGGAGAGAACAAAGCAATTGAAGCTAAAAATATAAGTGAAGCTTTATTTAAAGAAGAATTCTCTTCCTTAACAAAAGAAAATATTGAAGAACTATATTCTTCATATTCTTTAACTATTCATTCTGATTTAAAAGTAGAAGATTTATTAATCGAAATTAAAGCTGCAAGTAGTAAAAGAGAAGCTCGTGAATTTATTAAAAATAATGCCGTGAGCATCAATGGAAAAAAATATAATGATGCAAATTATGTTTTAAATGAACAAGATTACTTGTATTCTAAGTACTTAATTGTAAAAAGAGGTAAAAAGAATTATTATTTAGTTAAGAAAGAGAGTTAATTAATGGACATTTTATTAAAACTTCCAATTTTAGATATCTTTCTTCTTATTGGTTTAATTATTGGTCTATTTACTGGACTTCATAATGGAGTAATAAGAAAATCATTTCGTCTTGGAGTTTTTGTTATTATAAGCGTAATTGCTTATTTTGCTCTTGTTCCATTCTTAACAGATTTTGTTGAATATAACTTATTAGCTACATTTAACCTTACTGTTGAAATTCCTCTTATGGGATATACATTTATTTGCTATTCAATTCATGATATTGTTTTAATTATGCAAAACTTAAATGTTGATTCTGCTTTACTTGCTAGTTTTTCACATAATATTTGTAAAGCTTTAACAGTTATTATTGTTTTAGCTTTAGTAGGAATTTTAAGTGTCCCTATTACTTGGGTATTATTTGATTGTGTTATAGCAAGATTTATTAGTAAAAAAGATGAAAATGGAAAACGAATAAAATATCGTCCTAAGGCTATTTCTAGATTTTTTGGTTGTTTAGTTGGAATAATAGAATGGGCATTAATCGAATATATTTTAAGTCAATGTTATGGAGTTATAACTAGTGGTTTTAATGAAGTATTAATTCCTCAATTAAATGATTCCTCTTCATCTTTATATTTTGTTATTACTCAATTAATGGGAGAATCTAGTATTAATATGATTTCTTCTGTTATTACTATTTTTAATAATTCGCTTAATCCTCAATGCAGCTATATTCTTAAATATTTATATCCATCAAATAGTGGTATTTGGATGTTTAAAGGTGTAAGTGTTTCATATTCTGAAGAAGGAGAATTAGTAACTAAAGAATGTTCTATTCAAGAATCTTTCTCCTCACTTTATAATCAAATTATTGAATCCATGAAAGAAGTTATTTCTAGTGGAAGTAGTGGAACAGAAGAGAGCATAGTTTAGTAATTTAAAATTAATGATAATTTAATAAAAGTCTATCAAAATTATGATAGACTTTTTAAAAAGG
>JAEDOI010000020.1 GCA_016302065.1 Bacilli bacterium
AAATTTCTTTTTAATCTTTTTAAATCTAGATAACAATAATGTTGAATATTCATTGAATATTGAATAGATTAAATAAATAATAAAAGAATAAGAATAAATTAAATAATGATCAATTAACAATGATATTAAACAAAATAAAGATAAATGAGTAATTTTATCATATGGTTTATTGAGCAAATATTTATAAATATGCCTTGATAAATAAAAATAAATTACCCTGATTACTAAATAATTATTAATATTTAATAATAAATAAAACGAAACTATTCCAAAAGAGAAGATTGATGCGTTTTTTTCTTTAATAAATAAAGATAATAATTTCTTTAACGAATATAAAACAAAGTTTAAATAAATTCCACTAAAGCTAAATATGTAAATCAAATTAAGATTCTTTAATTTAAATGATAAATTTGAGTCATAGTTTGTTTCTTTAAATAGTAACGAGGAAACAAAACTAGAAACACTACTATCAAATTTAGACACAATATGATCCTTAATTTTATTAAAATCTAAAGGGAATTTTATTAAATAGTTAAATTTATTGATATATAATCCATAAATTACACCTTTATTTTTTAAATACTCATTAAAATCAAAAGAACTTTCTAAAGTGGCAAATTTAAGCTTATACTCACTTGATGAAGTAAGATTTATTAAACTAAATAAGGGTATTTCATTATTTTTTGAATATAAATATACTTTATTAACGCCATTAAATCCAATTAAATAATTCTCATGTTTTTCTATTATTAAAAATAGATTTTTATTAATTAGAGGAATCTTAATAATACTAAATAAGATTCCACCTATAAAAGATAAAATTAAGAAAATAAGAATCTTTTTCTTTAATTTATATTTTCTTAAACTTAGTACTACTAATACCCCAATTATGGCTAAAGAATAGAAAAAAGTATTTTTAGAAATTAATAATAATCCAGCTATTAATGATAAAAGGATAAGAAGAAAAAACATTAATCATGAAGAATTATGTAATTTTTACAAGTATTAAATTTAGCATTACCAATTCCATCAACATTCATTAAGTCTTCTAATGTATAAAAGGTTCCATTTTCTTCTCTATAAGAAATAACAGATGTAGATAATGCTTCTCCAAAACCACTAATTGTCATAAGTTCTTCTTTTGAAGCAGTATTGATGTTTACTTTTTCAATTGGATCATTACTACAAATATTGGAATTATCATATTTTGGAGGAATATAATAACTTTTATTTGCTTCAATTTTAGCTTCATAATAAAAGCATCGATCATCACCATTTGTAGTGATTCCGCCAGCAGCACCAATTAAATCTTCCATTGTTGGGGACGAATCAAAAACATAATCACCAGGTTTTGATACTTCTCCACTTATTCCAATTGACAAACGATTCGGGTCATCAACTAGTGTTGTATTATTATTGCTATTTAAATTAGGATCAATAAATTGAAAAGCAATTAAACCAATAATACATGCAACACAAACGCATAAAATGATTTTTACTACCATAAAAAAACCTCCTTTATATACAAGACGCCATAAAGGAGGAAAATTAAACTATTTATTTGTAATTATTTCATATTTGTAATATTAAGAATCTCAAGTTCATATGGAACTTTAGCATTTACCAATACTACATCACCAATTACATGTCCTAAGAGAGCACTACCAATTGGTGAATTAGGTGAAATTTTCATTTTTTCTGGATTACTAACATCAACTTCATGTTTTGAAACAAGTAATATGGTAAATTCTTTTCCAGTATCAAGTCTTTTGACTTTTACTTCTTTAGCTAACAAGACTTTCTTTTCGGTTTCTCTATTTTTAACAACCTTTGTATTTTCTAAGATATAGTTAATTTGATCACGTCTTGCTTTAAGTCTGCCTAATTCTTCTTTTGAAAATTGATAGTCAGCATTTTCACTTGTATCTCCCATTTCTCTAGCAGCTTTTACTTTTGCTTCGCATTCAGGAATTTTAACATTAAGCAATTCTTCACGTTCTTTGATTAATTGTTCTCTACCTTCTTTAGTAATTTCTTCAATTTTATTTGTTGCCATATTATTACCTCTTTTAACTAAATTATTTTATCAATTAAACGATTAAATGTATAGTTTTATTTAATTTCGTTAATTTTTTCATCATTATCGTAAGCTTCTAAAACTTCGCTAGCTTCTTCAAGTTCATCTTCATCTTCAACCATAATAAGTTCATTTGTTTCTTCATTTACTTTAAAACAATAAATATCATCTTCATTATTTGGTTCATAAACAAAAACATAAGTAGCATTTCTTTCTTCATTATCATAAGAAAAAAGAATTTTCATTAATGTTTCTTTTCCATCATCATCCTTAATAATAATGTCATTATCATTTAAAATTTCCATTAGTTACTCCTTTTTAAATTATTAATAAAATCTTCCAATATGACTACCGCACTCATCATATCGATGATTGTTTTTATTTTTTCTTCTTTCATTCCTTGATTTTGAAGTCTCTCACGAGCTTCAATTGTTGAATAAGATTCATCCTGAAAATAAATATTTAATAAATTGTAATCGTTTTTTAAGTCAGTTGCAAATCTTCTAACTGATTCGCATCTTTTACCTTCATTTCGATCAATTTGAAGAGGAAAGCCTAAAACTATATTAGTAATATTTTCTTCTTTACATAAAGAAATGACATGTTCTCTTGCAAGTTTATAATAACAAACGGGAAAACAATAATTTTCTTTAGGATGAACAATCCCTAAAGAATCAGAAATAGAAATTCCTATTGTTTTAGTGCCTAAATCTAGTCCTAAATATTTTTCCATTAAAATATTCCTTCTAATTTATTAATATTTTCAATAGATACAACACTTCCTTTAGCAAGGTTATCTTTTCCTCCACCATTACCACCTAATATTTTGCCAATTTCTTTTATTAAAATATTTGCTTTAATTCCGTTTTTAACATAAGAATCGCTAACTCCTATAAGAAGAGGGTGTTTAAGTGAGTCATTTCCAATTAGACAAATAATATAATCATTTAATTTAACTTTTAATGAGTCATAAAGATTCATTAAATTGTTTAAAGAACCATCTATTACTTTAATTAAAACATTTTTGTTATTAATAATCTTAAATTCACTTAATAATGATTTTGATTCCATCGCAGCAATTTTTGAATTTAAAGCAGTAATATTTTGTTTAGTATTTAATAATTCATTTTTAACTGAAGATAATTTTTGTTCAACTTCGTAAACTGATTTAACTTCTAATTCATGTTTAACATTAGCTAAAATTCTATCTTTTTCCTTTAAATAATTATAAGCACTAATTCCAGTTACAGCCTCTATTCTTCTAACTCCACTTGCAATTGATGATTCGCTTTTAATTGCAAATATTCCTATATCACTAGTATTGTTAACGTGGCATCCTCCACAAAATTCTTTGCTAACATCATCAAATGTTACAACTCTAACAGTTGAACCGTATTTTCCATCGAATTCAGCTTTAGCACCAATTTTTTTAGCTTCATCTAGAGGTAAAATTAATGTTTTTCTTTCAATTGATTCGTTTATATATTCATTAACTGTCTTTTCGATTTTATCTAAGTCTTCATCACTTATTTTATTTAAATGTGAAAAATCAAATCTTAAATATGAATCAGTGACTAAACTTCCTTTTTGTTTAATATCTTCTCCTAGCACTTTAATTAATGCGCTTTGAAGAAGATGGGTAGCACTATGATTTTTCATAATATTAAAGTGCCTTATATGATCAACAACAAGAGTTACTTCATCATTTTCTTTAATTTCACCATATAAAACCTTTATTTTATGTAAATGTTCTCCATTAGGAGCTTTTGATACAAATGTTACATTAGCTCTAAAATTTGAATTATAAATATAACCAGTATCGCTAATTTCTCCACCCATTTCTGCATAAAAATTAGTTGTTTCAAATGCAATTTCACCTTCTTCACTTATTATTTCTTGTTTAATACCATCTTTAAATAATCCAATTACTTTAGTAGTAACTACATCATCTAAATAAGTATATGTTGAAGGAATGTTAAATTCTAATAAATCTTTAGATTGTTTTGCGAATGAATCAATATTTTTTCTTGAATTTCTTGCAAGTTCTTTTTGTTTATTTAAGCATTCATTAAAACCTTCTTCATCAACCTCACAATTATTGTCTAAAGCAATTTCTTTAGTTAATTCAAGTGGAAATCCATATGTATCGTATAATTTAAAAGCATCTTTTCCATCAAGAATCGTTTTTCCTTTAATGAATTCATTAAGTAAAGTTTCACCTTTATTTAATGTTTTAATAAATTTTTCTTCTTCATTTTTAATCATTTTTTCTAAGAAATCTTCTTTTCCGAGTAAATAAGGATAAAAATCTTTCATAGTTTCGATTACGGTTCTAACAAGTTTATACATAAATGGTTCATATAAATCTAATTTTTGAGCATAACGCATTGCTCTACGTAATAATCTTCTTAAAACGTAACCTCTTCCTTCATTAGAAAATACTTCGCCATCACTTAAAGCAAATACACAAGTTCTAATATGATCTGCGATTACTCGATATGGCATTAAATATTCATTTTCGTATGGTTTTTTGCATAATTCTTGAATTTTCTTAATTGTTGGCATAAATAAATCGGTCTCAAAATTAGTTTCAGTTTCTTGAAGAACACAAGCAATTCTTTCTAATCCTGCACCGGTATCAATATTTTTATGTGGTAATTCTTTATAATCTTCTCTTTTTACTCCGTTTACTGCATTATATTGAGAGAAAACAATGCCCCAAATTTCAATATAACGATCATTTTCAATATCATCTTCTAATAATTTAATACCTAAATTATCTTTATCATATTTAATTCCCCTATCAAAGAAAACTTCAGTATTTGGTCCACATGGTCCTTCACCGATTTGCCAAAAATTACCAGTTAATGGAATAAGATGTGATTCATCCATTCCTTGTTTAATCCATAGTTCTTTTGTTTCCTTATCTGTTGGATGATATGTTATATATAATTTATCTTTTTCAATACCAAAATATTGTGGATTTGTTAATAAATCAAAAGCCCATGGAATTACTTCATTTCTAAAATAATCTCCAATTGAAAAGTTGCCTAACATTTCAAAAAATGTATGGTGACGGGCAGTTTTTCCAACATTTTCTATATCATTTGTTCTAATACATTTTTGAACATTAGTAATTCTTTTTGATTCAGGAATTTCACTTCCATCAAAATATTTTTTTAAAGCTGCAACTCCTGCATTAATCCAAAGTAAAGTAGGATCGTTATGTGGAATCAAGCTAGCTCCTGGTTCAATCATATGTCCTTTACTTTTAAAGAAATTTAACCATGTTGTTCTTATTTGTTGACTTGTTAATTTGTTCATATTTTCCTCCGAAAAATAAAAAAATTCCTAAAATATATTAGGAACGAAATTATCGCGGTACCATCCTATTTCCTATTAAATAATAGGCACTTAATTTAAATAAAATCAATATTGAAGTGGCTTGTAACTATTCTATTTAAGCTTTTTCACCATTTAGCTCTCTCTATAAAAAAGAATTTAATTACTTTTTCTTCGTTAATTATTTTATAAAATAATTAATCAATTTTAAAGTAGTTTTATTCAATAAATGAAATAAAATCATCAAATAATTTCTTTGGTGCATTATAAATTATAAACTTATTATCAGCTATATATTCTCTATAAAGTTTAAGTGAACCTGAAAATAAATGTATATGCAGTATAATTATTTTTTGGAATTATATGTTAAACTTATGTAAATAATAAGAAATATTAAAATATAAACTTTTTATAAATTTTAAAAATTATTTATGTTCTTTTGTTAATTCTAAAAGATGCTTAATTATATCTTTTCTTTTAATAATTCCAATAAACATTCCTCTATCATCTATTATTGGAATAAAGTTTTGATTTAATGAAAGATTCAATATTTCATCAAAAGTTGAAGATATGCTCAAACATTCATATGTTCTATATCTAGGAACTTCAAAAAGTGGTATCTTTTCTAAATCTTTTAAACTAATTGGATTATTATTTTTAATAAAACAAAGTAAATCACCTTCTGAAATACTATTAATATATTTACCATTTTCATCAATTACTGGAACAACTGAAAATTTATAAAAATCGAATTTTTCAATTGCTTGTCTAACACTTATATTATCGATAATATAATAAGTATTATTTTTAGGAGTTAAATAAGGAAAAATATTCATACTTAAATTATAAATGATTATTACAAATTATCAATTTTTATAAAACTTATCTAATTCGTATTCTAATTCATATTTATTTTTAATTACTTTATGATTACTCCATTTATCATTAAATAAAGGAATATATGTTTTATTTTTATATCGATAATCAATAAGTAAAGCTATTCCTTTGTCGTTTTCACTTCTAATTAACCTACCCAATGCTTGAGTAATTTTGTTAATTCCAACATTAATATAAGCATATTCAAAACCATTATATGAAAGTGAGTTATAATACTCTTTCTTTAATTCATTTTCAAAACTAATAGAAGGTAATCCAATTCCTAAAATAATAACACCATTTAACCTATCTCCAACTAGATCAATACCTTCTGAGAATATTCCTCCAAGCACAACAACTCCAACAGTAGTTTTATTAACTTTTTCTTTAAATTCATTTAAAAATAAATCTTTTGAAACATTAGTCATATTTTTTTCTTGGTAAATTATATTTAAATCATCATCCTTTAATACTAATTTTAATGTCTCTAAATACTTGTAAGATGGGCAAAAAACCATATAATTCCCTTTTCTTTTTTTACTAAATGTTAAAATATAGTCTTTTATTTTGTCTATTGTTAATAATCTATCTTTATAAATAAAAGATGTTGAATTATCTACTAATACTTTAAAATTTTCTTTTTTAAATGGACTTGGAAGAGATAAAGTTTTGACATTATTATTGTTGTTAACTATCAAATTTATGTAATAATCAATAGGAGATAAAGTAGCACTAAAAAAGATTGAACCTTCAAAATGATTTAATGAAGAAACTATAAATTTTGAAGCATCTAAACACATCATATTTAAGGTTATTTCATCTTCTTTTTCACTTCTTATAAATAACTTATATTGATCTTTGTATTTAATGTAATAATCATAAATTAATAAAAATCTATATAAATCTCTATTAAAATTATCGACGTTTTCACTTTTAAATTTCTTATGTTTTAGCCTATATTTTTTAATTTCTTCATTATATTTTTTAAGTCGAAGAACAAAATCAATATTTAAAGAATCTAAAATAAATTCTTTTTGCTCACTAAAATCAAATTCCAAATAATAATTAAAATATTCTTCAAGTGAATTATATATTTTCATTATTTGTTTATTTCTAATTTTCTTTAAATCAGTTAAAGCTTTAAAAAAAGAAGATGATGAAAGAATTGAAGAAAACATATCAACACTTCTATTTACCATATTATGAGCCTCATCAATTAAAGCAATCATCTTATATTGTTTATCAGGAGACTCAAAATATCTTTTTAGTTGAGAAATTGGATCAAAAAGATAATTGTAATCAGAAATAATTACATCAGCAAGTAAAGATAAATCAAGGGATAATTCAAAAGGACACATCTTGTATTTAATGGCATACTTTTTTATTAAATTTGCATCAATTATATCGTTATTTAATACTATTTCTTTAATAACTTCTTTTAATTTATCATAATATCCTATAGTAAATTTACACTCATCAGGGTTACATTTACCAATTCTTTTATTATTTAAACACGCTTTATCTTTAGCAATTATTTCTACACTAGTTAACCTAACATCTTTATTTTTAAAGATATTTAATGCATTTATTGCACTTAAAAACCCACTATTTTTAGGAGTAGAATAAAATATTTTATCAATTCGTTTATCTTTCATTAAACATAATGAACCATAAAGTGTAGAAATTGTTTTCCCAATTCCAGTTGAAGCTTCAACAAAATTTGAAGTATGATTTAATACACATTCTATAGTTGATTCAATTAATTCATTTTGACCCTTTCTAATAAAAGGAAAGGGAAATGATAGGTTTTTTAAAGATTCATCTCTTATTCTTTCTTTAATGAGAAATGTTTTTTGATAAGATAAATAATCATTCAAATAGCAATATATTTTTTGCTCTAATATATCAAAATCATAATTATATAATTTTTTTAATCTATCTTTCTTATTTTGAGAAAAATACATTAAAGATACATTAATTTTATTTAAATTATTATTCTTAGCATAAATATAGGCATAAAATTCAGCTTGGGCAAGATGCCACATTTCATTTTCTTTAAAGAAATGATCTAAATCGTCAATTGTTGTTTTTATCTCTTCAATAGTAACAATAGGACCTAAAATAATTCCATCACTTCTTCCATCAACAATAAGTTCATAATCATCAACGTAAAAATTATATTTTAAATAATATTCTTTTAAATAATTGTTCCCTTGTCGATCTTGATAAAATTTATGAAGTCTTGTACCTTCAAGCATGCTTGAAGTATTATAAATGCGATCGTCAATATCTCCACTTCTAAACAAAAAATCGACTATTTGATGAACACTTAAAGATAAAGTAATCATTTAATTTAATTTAATTTATCACCTATTTTAAATAGGTTCATATTTCCATTATAAAAATCTTTAAAAGATAAAATTTTCTTTCCTTGTCGTTGAATTTCTATAACGCTAATAGCATTATTTTTACATCCAATAACCATCGAATTTTTATTATATTCTAAAATAGTTGAAGGAGCTTGAGTGTTACAATTAATAACTTTTGCTTTTAATATTTTATATTTTTCATTATTAAACATAAAATAACTTCCTGGAGTATAACTTAAGGCCCTAATCTTATTATTTATCGTTGTTGCATCATCAAAAAATGATAACAATTCATCTTCTTTTAATATCTTTTTAGTAAATGTAGCTTTAGTTTCATCTTGAATTATCCCTAAATTAACTTTAGAAACTACATCTTCTATTCCTTCTTTAAAACAAAGATATGCAGCAACTTTCAATTTATCATTTAAGGAAGTATAATTATCATCATCTTCAATATTGACCTTTTTTACATAAAACATTCTTCCAGCATCCATTTTATCAACCATTTCCATTAAGGTAATGCCAGTAATTTTATCACCATTTAATAAAGAAGTTTGAATTGGAGAAGCTCCTCTTAAAGAAGGAAGGATTGATCCATGTAAATTGTAAGCTCCAATAGAAGGTAACATTAATAATTCATGAGGAATAATTTGTCCATAAGCTAAAGTTAAAATAATATCTACATCAAGACTTAAAAGAGATTCAAATTCGTTTTTTAATTTAGTAAATTGATAAACTTTAATATTATGTTTTAAAGCAACTTCTTTTACCTTGCTAGGAGTTAAAATACCTTTCCTTCCAACAGGCTTATCAATTTGAGTAACAACTCCAATAATATTAAATCCATCATTAAGCAAATTTTCTAATACGTAACTTGAAATTTCAGGAGTCCCAAAATATAAAATTTTTAAATCTTTAATATCTTTCATGTTTATAATTATATATTTTTTACATTTCATTTTAAACTTTAAATAATTAATAAGTGCTAATTAACATTTAGTTTGATAAAATTATTAATATGTTACAGCCATTAGCATTTAGAGTAAGACCAAATAGCCTTGAAGATATTATAGGACAAGAGCATTTAGTAAAAGAAAATGGGTTTTTATATAATTCAATTAAAGCAGAAACACCTATTTCTTTTATTCTTTATGGAACTCCTGGAGTTGGCAAAACAACTATTGCTATTGCTTACGCTAAAAGTTTAAAAATTAATTACATTAAACTAAATGCTGTTACTAGTAATAAAAAAGATATTGAAAAAGCTATTGAAGAAGCTAAAAATAATACCCCAACAATAGTGATTATTGATGAAATTCATCGTTTAAATAAAGATAAACAAGATATTTTATTACCTTTTGTTGAAGAAGGGATAATTTATTTAATTGGATGTACTACTGCTAACCCTTTTATTTCAATTAATAAAGCTATTAGAAGTAGATGTCATCTTTTAGAAGTAAAACCTTTAACTAATGAAAATATTGTTGAAGGTTTAAAAAGAGCTATCAAAAATAAATATGGATTTAATAATAATTTAAATATTAGCGATGAAGCTTTAAATTATATTGCTAAATGTTCAAATGGTGACTTTAGATTTGCTTTAAATTTCTTAGAAATAGCCTCCATTACATTTAAAGATAAAGAAATTAATATTAATAATATAAAAGAAATAAAAACTGTAAATAACTCAAGTATTGATAAAGATGATGATGGACATTACGATGCAGTAAGTGCAATGCAAAAATCTATTAGAGGAAGTGATGTAAATGCTAGTTTATATTACGCTTGTAGATTACTTGTTGCTGGAGATTTAGATTCTTTAACAAGGAGATTACTAATTACAGCATATGAAGATATTGGTTTAGCAAATCCTAGTGCTTGTATGAGGACAAAAATTGCAATTGATGCGGCATATCAAGTTGGTTTACCTGAAGCTATTATTCCTCTAGGTGTAGCAATTTGTGATCTTGCTTTGTCTCCAAAAAGTAAATCGGCATGTTTGGCTATTGAAAAAGCTTATGACCTTGCTTCAAAGATGCCTCTTGATGTTCTTCCTTATTTAAAATTAACACCAACAAATTTAAGTGAAGAAATGAAATACCCTTATGATAATGAAGATATTTGGGTTCATCTTCAATATTTACCTGAAATTATTAAAAATAAAGAATTTTTTGTTCCTTCTTTAAGAGCAACAAGTACATATGAAAAATATTTAAATGATAATTACGAAAAATTAAAGAGCTTCCTAAGAAGCTCTAATATGGCATTATTAAAGAAAAAATATCCAAAAATTTAATAATTATTCAATGATTTCATGAGTTAAAGAATTTTCTTCTTTAACTCTTTCTTTTTTAATTACAAATGAAGATAAAACGTTTTCTTTAATTGTTTCGTATTCACTTTTATTAGTATATAAAGTAGCTAATAACTCATTTTTATAAACTTTATCACCTACTTTTTTATTTAAAACAATTCCAGCACTCATATCAATAACATCATCAAGAGTTTCTCTTCCTCCTCCTAAATGCATACTTGATTTCCCAATTTCAAGGGCATTTATTGAATGAACGTATCCTTCATTTAAAGAATAAACTTTGATAATATTTTTCGCTACAGGAAATTTAGATGGATCTAAAATGTAAGATACATCTCCTCCTTGGCTCTTAACAAATTCAACAAATTTCTTAAAAGCTTTACCTTCTTTTACGCTTTCTTTAATAGCTTCCCTAGCTTCATTAATAGAAGAAAAAATCTTAGCTTGATTTAATAAAATAGCACCACTTGAAATACATATTTCTGTAATATCTTTTGGACCATTTCCTTTTAATGTATCTATTACTTCTTTAATTTCAAGGTTATTTCCAATAGCACATCCAAGAGGTTGATTCATATCAGTAACTTCTGCTTTTACATCTTTATTTAATGATTTACCAATTTCAACCATTGTTGTAGCAAGCTTTTTAGCTTCATCGATAGTTTTCATAAAAGCACCATTACCATATTTAACATCTAAAAGAATAGCATCAGCTCCGCTTGCTAATTTTTTTGACATTATTGAACTAGCTATTAAGGGAATTGAACTAACTGTTCCAGTTACATCTCTTAAAGCATAGATCTTCTTATCAGCTGGATCGATATTTTTATCTTGTCCAATAATAGCCATACCAACATTATTAACTTGATTAATAAACTCTTCTTTAGTTAAGTTTACTCTAAATCCAGGGATGGACTCTAATTTATCAATAGTTCCTCCAGTGTGGCCTAAACCTCTTCCACTCATTTTAGCAAGTTTAGCACCTAAAGAAGCAATCATTGGACCTAATATCAAACTAACTTTGTCTCCAACTCCTCCTGTTGAATGCTTGTCAACTTTGATACCTTCAATACAAGATAAGTCCCAAACTTCTCCACTTACTCTCATAGCTTCAGTAAGATTAGCAATTTCATCTTTTTCCATGCCATTAAGGTAAATAGCCATAAGTAAAGAACTGGCTTGATAGTCTTTTATTTCGTTATTAACGTAACCTTTAATAAAATATTCAATTTCTTCTTTAGATAATTTTTTCTTATCTCTTTTATGCTCAATAATTTCAATAATATCCATGTCTTTATAATAGCAAAAAATGTTTTATATTTAAATTATAAATATAAAACAATGGTATTAAAAAAGAATATTTTTGTATGAATTTAATATATTTTCAAGCAATTATTTATTTAAAATGAAGAATATAAATTTAAATATTATTTAGTAAAATATATTAATAAAAAAAGTAGGAATTTAATATTGTTTTTTTTAAAAAACCATATGATTTCCCACTTATTTTTTATTAGATTTTATATTTATTTTTCGTCTTTTTTAATTTCTTTTAATTCCTCTTCCTCTTGCTTTAAAATTTTTTCAATTCTTTGTTCTTTAAAAAATCCATCATCCAAAATAAATTGAATTTCAGGACTTCTTCTTAAAGATATCTTTTTAGCAAGAGATGACTTTACAAATCCTTTAGCTCTACTTAATTTTTTAAAATTTTCATTAGGATTTGTAAAAAAAGAAACATATATTCTAACAAATGAATAATCGTCACTAACATCAACACTAGTTACTGTTAAAAATCCAACTTCATTTTTAAGTTCAAATTGAAGGATATCTCTAATATTTTTATCAATTAAAGCTTTAATTCTTTTTTGTTGATTAGCCATTATTACTCCTTAGTTGTAATTTCGTAAGCTTCAATAATATCATTTTCTCTAACATCATTGAAATTAAGAATTTTAATACCACATTCAAAACCTTGTTTTACTTCTTTTGCATCATCTTTAAATCTCTTTAATGTGTCAATATCGCCTTCATAAATAATACTACCATCTCTTAAAACTCTAACTTTGGCAGTGTTTTTGATAACGCCATCAACAACCATACATCCAGCAATATTACCAACTTTTGAAACCTTAAATACATTTCTAATTTCAGCTTGACCAAGAACTTTTTCAACTTCTTCTTTTTTCATATGGCCTTTAATTGCATCTTCCATTTCTTCAATAAGAGCATAGATAATTCTATGAAGTCTAATTTCAACCTTTTCTTCAATAGCTTTATTTTTAACAAATGCAGTAGGTCTAACATTAAAACCATAAATTATAGCATTACTTGCACTAGCTAAAAGAATATCAGATTCTGAAATAGCTCCAGCAGCAGCTCTAATAATATTAATTTTTACTTGATCATTATTTAATTTTTCTAAACTTGCTTTAACAGCTTCAGCACTACCTGTTGAATCTGTTTTTAAAATAATATTAATTTGAGCAAGTTGACCTTCATTAATCTTATCAAATAATTCATCAAGAGAAGAAATATTAGTATTTAGAGCTCTTTCTTCTTCTATCTTCTTATTCTTTCTTCTTGAAGCAATATCTTTAGCTTGTTTTTCAGTTGGAAAAGCCATAAATGAGTCACCAGCTAAAGGAACATCACTTAATCCAATAATTGAAACAGGAATTGAAGGTGTGGCAGATTTTAATACTTTATTATGTTCGTTAGTCATTCTTCTAACTTTTCCATAAACTGTACCAACAACAACATAGTCACTACTTAATAAAGTGCCGTTTTGAACAAGCAAAGTTGCTTTTGGACCACAACCTGGATCAAGTTCAGCTTCTAAGACAGTACCAATTGCATATCTATCTGGGTTAGCTTTTAATTCTAACATTTCAGCTTCTAAAAGGATGGTATCTAACAAGTTTTCAATTCCTATATTTTTCTTTGCTGAAATTTCAACAGTCATAACGTCTCCACCATATTTTTCAGCAATAACATCATGTTGCATAAGTTCATTAATTACTTTTTCAGGGTTTGCTCCTGGAACATCCATTTTATTAATTGCAACAATTATTGGAACATTGGCAGCCTTAGCATGGTCAATTGCTTCAATTGTTTGAGGCATTACACCATCATCAGCTGCAACAACTAATACAACAATATCAGTAACACTAGCTCCTCTTGCTCTCATAGCAGAAAAAGCTTCATGCCCTGGAGTATCAATAAAAGTGATTTTTTGACCTTTAAATTCTTTAACATAGGCACCGATTTCTTGGGAAATTCCTCCATATTCACCAGCAACAAGGTTTGAATTTCTAATAGCATCGATTAATGTAGTTTTACCATGGTCAACATGTCCCATAACAGTAACAACTGGAGGACGTGGTTTAAGTAAAGATTCATCATCTTCAATTTTTACTTTCTCAAAATCTTCTTCGGCAACAATTTCTTCTTTTTTAAAATCATAACCAAATTGAAGACAAACTTCTCCAATTGAATCATCATCAAGTGTTTGGTTAATTGTAACAATTTTACGATTTAAGAAAAAATATTTAATAATTTCACTAGGAAGAATATTAAGTTCTTTTGCAAGTTCTCCGACTGTTAAGGCTTTAGTATAAACAAATACACCGCCATTAACCTTGTTTGCTTCATTCTTTTTATTGTTTTTAGAAACAATGTTAGCTTCTCTTTTTTGTTTAACTTTATAATCCTTCATCGTCACCCCTCCCTATTTCATCTTTAAATATTTTGACATTCTTTCATAAATTGTTTCAGGTATTTCACATTCTAATGCTTTTCCTAAACAATTAGTTTTCTTAGCTTTTTGTATAGCTTCTTCATTCATATAGATATAAGCACCTCTGCCATTAGCTTTGCCGCTTATATCTAAAATCACCTCATTAGAGGGTGTTCTAACCACTCTAAATAATTCTTGTTTTGGATAAGATTGATTAGTAGCCAAACACCTTCTAAGTGGAATTTTCTTCATTTATTATTCCTCGTAATAAGAATCATCATCGTATTCTTCAAAATTATCTTCATCTTCAAAATCATCGTCAAATTCTTCATTTTCAAGAGCTTCTAACTCTTCATCAGTATAAATTGACATCTTTTCTTTTGGTTTTGAATCTTCTTTAGTAACTTTACTTTCTTCTACTTTTGATTCTTTCTTTTTCTTCTTGCTTGTTTCTTGAGTAGTCTTCTTTTCTTCTTCTAAACTTGCTTCAAGATCATCAAGAGAAATAGTTGTATTAACATTAACTTTTTCAACGACTTCTTCCTTAGCTTTAACAGGTTCAACTGTTTCTTCAACTACTGGTTCAACGCTAGTTTCTCCAAGTAATTCTTCTTCTTCGACACTACCTTCATCTTTGCTTAAGAAGTCTTCAGCTTGTTCTTCTTCTTTTACAATCTTAGCAATAGATTCATTAGCTTTTCTTAATGATTCTTCTCTAGTCTTTCTTCTTTGTTCTTCTCTAGCTTCAATTTCAAATTCTTCAAATAACTTGTATTCAATATTTTGTTCGATAGCTTCACTAATACCAATGATCTTAATTTCTTTTAAGCCAAGTAACATTCTAGTTAAAATAGCATTGACACCTCTTTGTCCAATAGCTTGATTTTTAAGTTCATCTGGAACAATTACAGTTGCAACTTCTTTCTCATCATCAAATTTAATACCAATAATTTGAGCTGGTTTCAAACATTCTTGAATATAAAGTCCTCTATTTTCTTTAAAAGTGATGACATCAACCTTTTCTTTAGTTTTATTACCAAGTTGACTAACAACTGCTTGAATTCTACTTCCATTTGGACCAATACAAGCTCCACTTGGATCAACATTTGGATCTTTAGTAGTGACACTAACTTTGGCTTTAACACCTGGAATTCTTGCAATTCCTACAATTTCAACAGTTCCATCATAAATTTCATGAATTTCATTAAAGAATAATTTCTTTAAGAATCCGTTACATGATCTAGAAATTTTAATTAAATCGTCTTTTTTACCACCTTTTGTTACTCCAATTGATTCAACATATACTTTAATTGAATCACCAGGTTTAAATGTTTCATCACCAATTAAATCTTTTTTATATAAAGTAGCTAAAGCTCCGTCTCTAGAATTTCCTAAATTAACAAGAACACAATGATCTACTTTTTCTACAGTTCCAGTAACAATTTCGCCAATTTTGCTCTTAAATATTTCAAGAAGAGCATTCTTTTCAGCAGCATTAATTTGTTGTTTGAAAACAGAAATGAATTTATCAACATCTCCTTTTGTAAATGTAGCTAAATCGACCTTTTCTTCATAATAATCCCCAACATGAAGATTGTTATTAACAGCTCTTGGATCTTCATCACTAATTTCAATAAAGTCATCTTGAATATCATCTTCTTTTACAACTTTATATTGATGATAAAAATCGAGAACATTATTCTCTAAATCAATATCATATCTAACTAAAGCATTGCTTAATTTAACACCATCTTTTCCTTTATTATTAGTTTTCTTATTTTTTGTGTTAAACATAGCTTTAGTTTCATCTTCAAGCTTCTTAGTATAGGCTGTTTCAAAACCTTCCTTAATAGCATTAATTACTACTTCTCTATCAATTCTTTTTTCTTTTGCGATATTGTCGAAGTATTCTAAGAAAGCTCCATTAGGTAATTTTTTCTTCTTTTTCATAATTTTCTCCTAAAATTTAATTGCAAGTCTTGCAAAGTCAATGCTACTTCTATCAATTGTAGCTTTTATTGTTCTTGTTTTTTCTTTATATTCAATCGTTACACTGTTACTATCAACAAAAGTTAAATATCCTTCAAGAGTATTTAAGCCTTTAAAAGGATTAGTTAAGTGAACGTTAATATACTTATTTAAGTATTTTTCAAGTTTAGATATATCAATAGGTTTTTCAATCCCTAATGAGGAAATATCCAAAGTGTAAGGAACATTATTGAATTCATGAAGATCAAGAAGATTACTAATTTTATTTGAAATATCTGTAATATCATCAATATTAATATCTTCATCTCTATCTACAACGATTTCCATTGAACCACTCTTTTTTCCTTCACTATATTTAAATGAATAAAGTGTGTAGTTCTCTTTAGCTAATAATTCTTTAATTAAAGTTTGAATTTCTGTAATAGAATCCATTTATACCCCCTTACAATAAAAATAGAATGCCACCAGGGCACTCTTTCGAG
>JAEDOI010000021.1 GCA_016302065.1 Bacilli bacterium
GCTAAACTTATTGGACCAACTGGAGGATATATTTTAGGTTATTTAGTTTGTGTTTTAGTTCAATCAATGATTATTACTAGATTTAAAAATAAATTGTGGGTTTATTTCCTCGCTACTTTATTTGGAACAGTCTTTATTTATTTCTTTGGAACATTATATTTTATGGTTTCTACTAATAACTTTAATTTAGGACCAGTTTTAATGGTTACTATGGTACCATTTTTACCTCTTGATACAGTAAAAATTATTGTTGCTCCGTTAGTAAGTTATAGACTCAGAAAAGTATTAGATAAACAACTTGGAGAAGTGGAAGGAAAAAAGCTAGTAAATAATACTATTGTTAATGAAACAAAATAAATTAAAAAAATAATCCCTATTGTTTTAAAAATAATAGGGATTTTATATAGTTTTTTATTTCTTAATTGTTGACATTGCTCTTGATTGTTTTGATACTAAATTATCTTTATATTCAATATCGTTATCAATACAAATTTGTTTTAATAATTCTTTTACTTTTGTTAAGTTATTTCCTTCAAGTTCAAGTTCGTAATCAACAATTTTATTATAAGTGTTTTTATCGATACTAAAAGTAGTTTCTGGATTACCATCATCACATTCTTTTCTTAATGTTCTTAAATGAGCAAGAATTGAAAGTTCTTCAATATTAATGCCAAGCATTGAAATGAATTCTTTTAAACTTCCTTCAGGAAAAACGTTATTATTTTTAAAATTAAGATATGCTTCCTTTGTAATTATTTGATCTTTTTCTAATAATCCTTCACTTAATGGACATTTAATAGTCATTGTATAAATATTAAAACAATACCTAATTCTTAATCCAATTCCTAATTTTTTAAGTTTAAAATCATTAGTATCAATATAATAATTTACTTGTTCATATTCTTTAATTATTTTATCTTCAAATCTTTCAACTATATTGTAATAATCTTTTTCACTAATTAATACTTTAGCTTCAATTTCAATATTTGCTGCCATAAATATACTTCCTTAATAAAAAATATGATACAATATTTTGAAAGGTTTTTAAAGAGTATGAACTATTGTGTTGAAGCTAAACATAATGATAATTGTCTTAAAGTAGTTGAAGAATTAAAAGATAAATTATCTTCATTAGATTTTTATGAATCTAAGAATCAAATTGATTATTGTTTTTCTTTAGGTGGAGATGGAACTTTATTACGTTCAATTAGCAAATATTATACTAAATCTCCAATATTTGTAGGAATTAACTTAGGTAACTTAGGTTTTTTATGTTCATTTAATAAAGATAATATGTATGATTGCTTAGATAAAGAAAAGACTAAAATTCAAGAATTAAGATTAATTGAAGCTTCCTTAAATAATGAAACAGTTGTTGCCTTAAATGAGATTAGAATTGAGTCTTTATTCGGTAAATGCTTAGATATTAAAGTATTAATTGATGGGAAAGAATTTTCCTCATTAAAATGTGATGGAATATGCATTTCTTCTAGTATTGGAAGTACTGGACTAAATAAAACACTAGGAGGAAGTGTAGTTACACTTGATAATGAAATTATTCAAATTATAGAAAAATTACCTGTAAATAACCGTAAATACAAAGCATTAAATAATTCTTTAATTTTACCTGCTTCATCTAGTGTTGAACTTCTTATTCCTTCTTCATATTTATTTATGCTATGTTATGATTCTAATTTTAAGAAAGTAAAAGCTTTTACTCCAATTAAAATTAAATTAAGTGATACTAAAGTTAAATTATTGGTAAATAAAGAATTTAATCATTTAGAAAAAATAAAGGAGGCTTTTTTATGATTCCTATGTTGCTTTCAAATACTGAATTAGCTCTTGTTATATCAATTCCTGCTAGCGTATTAGTAGTTATTGGTATATTACTAATTCTCTTCTTTAATTTAAGAAAAAGAAAGAAAACATTAATTAAAGAAGAAGTTACTCCTCTTGTTGATGAAACAGCATATTTTGCATTTGGAGGAAAAGATAATATTAAAAGTGTAGAATTAAAAGGATCTAGACTTGTAATTGAATTGTTTGATCAATCAAAATTTGTAAAAGATGCCATTAAAGACTATGGAATTGATAGAGTACTTGTGATGTCAAATAAAATAACGTTAGTAGGTACTAACGTTAATAAGTTATATGAATTAATTAATAATTAGCTATTAATTAATTTATCTATATCTTCTTTTATATATTCAATAGGGAAGCCAATAACATTGTTGTAGCTTCCTTTTATTTCTTTAATAATATGAAATTTATTATCATCTTGAATAGCATAAGCACCAGCTTTATCTAATACCATTTCATTATTAACATAATTTATTATTTGTTCTTCATTTAAATAATTAAATGTAACATATGTAACAACTTGTTTCGATATTACTTTTCCTTTAAAAAACAAAGAATATCCTGTAACTACTTCATGAGTATTATTGCTTAATTCTTTTAAAAATGTAATAGCTTCATTTTTATCTTTTGGTTTTCCATAAACCTTATTGTTAAGTCTAACAATTGTATCTGCTGAAATTATTAAATCATTAAAATAAGTGGGATTTAATATCGATTTTCCTTTTTCATAGCTTTCTTTTAAAGCTAAATCTTTATCATCTTTGCTGATTAAAGATTCATCAAATGTTGGTTTAATGATTCTAAAATCATCATATAATGTCTTTAATAATTCAATTCTTCTAGGAGAAGAGGAGGCTAAAATAATCATTTTGCTTTGTTCATGATTAAAGGAATAATCATTGGGCTTCTTTGAGTTTTACGATAATAATATTTACTTACAACACTTCTAATAGTGTTTTTAATATCATTGAAAGTTACACGTTTTGATGCAAATACCTCTTTTAAGGCTTCATCAACAAGCATTGAAGCATGGCGTGTTAGGTGATTTTCGTATTCTCCATAACTTACAAATCCAATGGTTATAACTTTTGGAGGATAAGCAAGTTTATTTTCTTTACTATTTAAAGTAATTAAAACACCAACCATTCCATCATCTTGTAGTATTTTTCTATCTCTAATAACAGCAGTAGATACTCCTGTTATATCATTTCCATCAATATAAACATCTTCAGCAGTTACTCTATCACCTTCAGTAATGGTATGATCTTCTAAAATTAAACTATCTCCATTTCCTAAAACAAATATATTATCTCTGCTCATTCCAAGTTCAACAGCAATATCGGCATGTAATTTTAACATATGATATTCTCCATGAGCAGGCATAAAATATTTAGGATTTAATAATTTTAAATTCATCTTTAATTCTTGCCTTGATGGGTGACCAGAAGAGTGAATTTCATTAAAAATAGAATTAGTAATAACATCTGCTCCACAACGAGTAAGTTGGTTAACAACTTTAGAAATAGAATGTCCATTTCCAGGAATTGGACTAGAAGAGAATACAACAGTATCTCCTGGTACAATTCTAATTTCTTTTAAAGTGCCATTTGCAATTCTGCTTAAAGCAGCCATTGGCTCTCCTTGACTTCCTGTACAAAGTATTACAAGATCTCTATCTTTAATGCCTCTTAAATCGCTTGTATCGACAATACAACTATCTGGAATTTTGATATAGCCAAATCTTCTTGCACAATCAACAGTGTTAATCATGCTTCTTCCAATAATACATATTTTACGTTTATGTTTTAATGTACAATTAACAATTTGTTGAATACGGGAAATATTGCTTGAAAAGGTAGAAATAATAAGTCTTCCCATAGCTTTATCAAATATTTCATTAATAGAAGTAAGAACGTTCTTTTCACTTGGAGTCCATCCATCTTTTTCAGCATTAGTAGAATCAGCTAAAAGAAGATCAACACCTTCTTCTCCAATCCTTGCCATCTTATGTAGTTCAATATCTGGACCAACAGGAGTAAGATCGATTTTAAAGTCACCAGTTGTTACAATTCTTCCTTCAGTTGTATCAATGCAAATTCCAAAAGAATCTGGAATTGAGTGAGTAACTCTAAAAAATGAAACATTAAAGTCACCAGATTGAATAGTGGAGTTTTCATCATATTCAACTATTTTTATTTTTTCTTTAATTTTATTATCTTCTAATTTTTGTTTAATTAAAGCAGCAGCAAGTTTAGGAGCATAAATAATTGGTACTTTAATTGACTTTACTAAAAATGGAATGGCACCAATATGGTCTTCGTGACCATGAGTAATAAATAAAGCTCTAATCTTTGATTGATTGTCTTTTAAATGTTGATAATTAGGGATTACATAATCAACCCCAACTAAATCATCTTCAGGAAATTTAACACCAGCATCAATGATAATTAAATGGTCATTATCTTCAATACAATATGTATTTTTTCCAACTTCACCTAAACCACCAAGAGCATAAATTTTAACAGAATTAATGAATCTACCCATAAATAAACTCCTACAAATTAGTAACAAAAAAACGAAAGTAAATTATTGAATTTTTATAGCATCAGGATCTTCTTTAAAAGGATCTTTTTTATCAATATGATCGTAAAATAATATTCCTTTTAAGTGATCTATTTCGTGTTGAACACACATTGAACCAAAACCAGTAAATACGTATTCAACATTCTTTTCTTTTAATAAATCATAAGCTTGAACTTTAACTTTGTATGGACGATATACATACCCATTATGTTCTTTATCTACACTTAAACAACCTTCCCCATATGGAATATAAGCTTGCTTTACTGATTCACTTACAATTTTTGGATTAATCAAAATATATTGTTTTAAAACATTTTTTTCATCATAATAATACATTGCTAACATATTTTTATTAATTCCAATTTGAGGGGCAGCAAGTCCAACTCCGCTTCTTATATTGTTTTTACTAGCGAACTCATCATCTTGAGAAAGTTTAAGATATTCAAGCATATTAAATAATGTTTCTTTTGTATTTTCATCAAGAGGAAAGGAAACATCAGTTGATCTAATTCTAAGACTTTTTTGATTATCTTTAACAATTTTGAATAATTTCATATGTATTTTAATTATAATAAAAATTAATAACTTAAAAAAGTAAAATCATTATGAAAGCGTTTACAATTTTACTTTTTTAAATACTAATAGTATTTATACAATATTATTTTGTGTTGTTTCGTTTTAGTTTAGTAAAAGTTATGATAAAATTTTAAATATGAATGAAGTAGTAAGTGAGCTTACATATAAATTAAAAGAAGAATTAAAGAATTCTATAGAATATAAACAATTAAAGCAATTTGAAAAAGAATTAGAAAATAATAAAGATATTCAATTGCTAGTTTATAAAAAAGATATGTTAATTGTTAAACTTGAAGATATTTTAAAATATAAAGATAAAAATAGTGTTGAAGTATTAATGATACAAAAAGAAATAAATGATTGTTTAACTAAAATTAATTCTTTTGAAATAGTTCAAAAATATAATAAAGCATTAAGTGAATTTAATGCTTTATTAGATAAAATAAATAAGGAAATACTATCTTTTTAAGATGATTAGAATTGTTGGTGGAAAATATCGTCATAGAGTTCTTGATCAACCTTCATTAGAAATTACGAGGTGTAGTAAAGATAGTGTAAAAGAAGGTTTGTTTTCTAGTTTAGGAAATGATGTAGAAAATAAGGTATTTTTAGATTTATTTGCAGGTAGTGGAAGTGTTGGAATTGAAAGTTATTCACGTAAAGCTAAAAAAGTATATTTAAATGATAAGAATAAAGAACCTATTAATGTTATTAAAAATAATCTAAAGAAATTAGATATAAATGATATTATAGTTATTAACTTTGATTATCTTAAAGCTTTAGAGTATTTTAAACAAAATAACATTAAATTTGATATTGTTTTTTTAGATCCACCATATAAAATGGAATTTGACTTTAATGTAATTTCATTGCTTAAGTCGTTTAATATTTTAAGTGATAATCATATAATTATTATTGAAAGAGATTCAAAAATTAACGATACCAATTTATTAAATTATAAAGTAAAAGAACTAAAATATGGAAAAACATATATTTATATATTAAGGAGTGAATATGAAAATAGCAATTTATCCAGGTAGTTTTGATCCAATTACTAATGGTCATCTCGATATTATTAAAAGAAGCTTAAAATTATTTGATAAAATAATTGTTTTAGTTTCATTTAATCCAGCAAAAAAATATAAATTTGATACTGAAACTAAGATTAATATGATTAAAGAATCTTTAATCGAAGAAGGAATAAGTGAAGATAAAGTTAGTGTTGATAGTTTTTCAGGACTTACTGTAGATTATGCTAAAACTCATCATGCTGCTTGCTTAATTAGAGGACTACGAGTTGTAAGTGATTTCGAATATGAATGGAGCTTAAATGCAGCTAATAATTATATCGATCCAAGTATTGAAATGGTATTTTTAATGGCTAAAAAAGAGACTTCATTTATTTCAAGTTCAACAATTAATGAAATGTATCAAAATGGAGTAGATGTATCTTCTTTAGTTCCTAAGGCTGTTTTAAAATATTTAAAATAAGTAGGAAAACATATAAAATTTGTATTTAAAAAGTTCTACCTAAGGGTAGAACTTTTAATAATTAGTTTTAAATATTATTCCTTACCATTATCTGAGAAGACACCTTTTCTCTTCCACATATCAACAAGGAATTCGCTTCTTTCATATACATCATCACCAACAGTTTTATAGAAAACATTAGCAATAATATATTGTGATTTATTTGTTTCTGTAAGGTTAAATTCAACGATCATTGGAGTTTGGAAGTTAGCACTGAATGAACCACTTGCTGAATCAGTTGTAACAATATTCTCTAAATTAGTTTTAATTGTTGAACTTTCAGTTCCAAATCTATAATAGTTGCTTGTTTTTCCAGCATCGATTGCATCATAGACAAATGAGTAGAAATTACCGTTTCCATATAAATATTCAAATGGATTTTTCTTTTTGTAATCATCGTTATCTTTAACTTCTTCATCGGCAATAATTGAAACATATGAGAAATCAGCATATTTAATTGTTTTTCCTTCATTGTCAGTTTCATTATTAATTAATGAGTCCCAGTTATCAGATAAATAGGAGAAAGCTTCTTGTGTATCTTCACATCCTGAGCAATCAGATTGAACAAAGAATAAAATAAATCTATCTTCACTTCCATATTTTGACATTGCTTCTCTTGCTTCATCAAATTTACCATCTGACCAAGCATTTTGAGCATTGTTGTAATCTTCTAAGAATTTATCGACTTCACTAGTACCTTTTGCAGTACCATCAAGTGATAATTGTTTAACAGCATACCAGTCTATATCAGTTTCTTTTGTAGCATCTTGAATAGCTTTAGTAATTGATGGGATAGAGAAAATAATAGCGAAGACACAACCAACAATTAATAAAGGTTGAACCCAAGCTGTTTCTTTAATCCATCTTCCAATAGCAATAAATGGAGCAGCAATCTTTTTTAAAACTTTCATACTTTAACCTCTTAAAATAGTAAATTAAATTTTATCATTTAAATGATAAATAGACAATGAATAACTTTAATATATGTTTATAACATATATAACCTATAAAATTATATCAAAAATAATGATTTTGTAAATGTTTTATATTTTAATTTTAAAATTAGATGAATTTTTAAAAAATAAGTGGGATTTCATATAGTTTTTTAAATAAATTTACATTTGATTTTAATCTTAATCTTAAATTAATTCATATTTTTTAATGTATGTTTTATAATTTTTTACATATGGATTTTAATACATTGTTTTTACTTATTAAAGAATATCCTATATTAATTATTGCAATTATTCTTGTTGTTGCAGTTGTATTTATTAATGGATGGACTGATGCTCCAAATGCTATTGCAACTTGTGTTTCCACAAAAGCAATTAAACCAAAATTTGCTGTTTTAATGGCTGCTATTTTTAATTGTTTAGGTGTAATTTCAATGTTCTTTTTATCAAAAGCGACGAGTGAAACGATAGCAAATATGGTTGATTTTGGAGACCATTATGAAACTGCTTTATATGCTCTTTCAGCTGGAATGATTGGAGTTGTTGTTTGGGGAATATTAGCTTGGTCAATAGGAATTCCAAGTAGTGAATCTCATGCTTTAATTGCTGGAATTACTGGAGCAGGGCTTGCTGCTATGACATTAGGAATAAGTGGAGTAAAAATTCATTTTGGACCTACTTCAAGCTGGGCTTTTACATTGTATGGATTGATTTTATCTTGTGTTTTTGGATTTGTTATTGGTTATTTAGTTACAAGATTAATTCAACTTATTTGCTATAAAATGAATAGAAATAAGACTAGACCATTTTTTAAAGTAGCTCAAATATTTTCAGGTGCAGCTATGGCTTATGTTCATGGTGCTCAAGATGGTCTAAAATTTTTAGGGGTTTTACTTTTAGCAATTAACTTAGCATATAATGCAAAATTTGGTGCTAGTGAATCTAGTTTTGTTATTTCAAATAGTGAATGGTACATTGCTTTAATTATTGCTTTAATTATGGGGCTTGGCACATCATTAGGTGGTTATCGAATCATAAAAAAAGTTGGTATGGGAATGGTAAGTTTAGAAACTTATGAAGGATTCGCTACTGATATTACTTCAGCTATTGGAATTTTTCTTTCAACATTCTTTGGAATTCCAGTTTCAACAACTCAAGTTAAGAGCTTTGCTATTTTAGGAGTTGGGGCAACAAAAGGTGTTAAACATATTAAATGGAGTGTTGTAAAAGAGATGCTTTTAACATGGGTTTTTACTTTCCCAGGTTGTGGAATAATTGGTTATGTTTTTGCTTTAATATTTATTAAAATATTTGGAGGTTAAAATTAATTATGGGAATTTTTAAAAAGAGAAATGAATATTTTTATGAATCATTTGTTGAGTTATCAACATTGTCTTTAAATACCTATGAATGTTTAGTTAAGGGAATTAAAGAATTTAATCATGATAACATTTTAGAATTAAAAAATAGTGTTCATGAATTAGAACATCAAGCTGATTTAAAGAAAAGGGAAATTGAAGAAAAATTAGCAAAAGAATTTATTACTCCAATTTCTAGAGAAGACATCTTTTTACTCCTTGATTTAATTGATGATTTAACGGATTCAATTGATGAAATATCATATAAAATTTACATTAGAGATTACAAGATTCTTCCTTCTGATTTAGATCCATTTATTGAAAAAGGAATTGTAGCCATTAAAGGTTTAATTGATATATTCATGAACTTTAAAGATATTAGTAATAAAAAAGTAATGGATCCACTTGTTAATGTAGTTTTAAATTGTGAAGAAGAAACAGATCAACTTTACGAAACAAAAGTACATAGTTTATATGTTAATAAAGATAAATATGATTATGAATATGTTCGAATGAGTGAAAGAATTTACTCTTATTTTGAAAATATTACTGATAAATGCAGAGATGTTGTTAAGCAAATCATTATAGTAATGTATAAAAATATCTAATAACATATATACTGATTTAAAGTAAAAATATTCATTAATAATAAAAATAGGCGATTTAATTTATTAAATTGTCTTTTTTCTTTAATATTGAACTTAAAATATATATAATATATTTTGTTAAATTTCTTAAGGAGGAAATTAGAAATTATGGCTATTAAAGTCGCAATTAATGGATTCGGAAGAATCGGACGTCTTGCATTTAGACAAATGTTTAGAGCAAAAGGTTATGAAATCGTCGCTATTAACGATTTAACAGAACCAAAAATGTTAGCTCACTTATTAAAATATGATTCAGCACAAGGTAGATATGCTCTTGCTGATAAAGTTGAAGCTAAAGAAGATTCAATCGTCGTAGACGGTGAAGAAATTAAAATTTACAAGGAAAAAGATGCAAATAATTGCCCTTGGAAAGAATTAGGTGTTGATGTTGTCCTTGAATGTACAGGATTCTACACCAGCAAAGAAAAAGCTATGGCACATATTAATGCTGGTGCTAAGAAAGTTGTTATCAGTGCTCCAGCTGGAAAAGACCTTCCAACAATTGTTTATGGTGTTAATGAACATACTCTTACAGCTGATGATACAATTATTTCCGCTGCAAGTTGTACAACAAACTGCTTAGCTCCAATGGCTAACAATCTTAATAAATTAGCACCAATCGTAAGTGGTATTATGACTACAGTTCACGCTTACACTGGTGACCAAATGGTTCTTGATGGACCTCACAGAAAAGGTGATTTAAGAAGAGCTAGAGCTGCTGCTGAAAACATTGTTCCAAACTCAACAGGTGCTGCTAAAGCTATCGGACTTGTTATCCCAGAATTAAATGGTAAATTAATTGGTTCAGCTCAAAGAGTTCCAGTCAAGACTGGTTCTACAACCATTCTTGTTGCTGTTGTTAAAGCTCACGATTTAACAGTTGAAAAGATCAATGAATATATGAAAGAACATGCTAATGCTTCATTTGGTTACACCGAAGAACCATTAGTTTCTACAGATATTATTGGTATTACCGAAGGCTCATTATTTGATGCTACACAAACCATGGTTAGTAAGATTGATGAAGATACATATCATGTTCAAGTCGTTGCTTGGTATGATAATGAAAATTCATATACCAGCCAAATGGTTCGTACAATCAAATACTTTGCTGAATTATCAAAGTAATTAATTTAAATTCAAAAAAAGGCCTTCTTTAGGCCTTTTTATAACTTAGGAGTAAAATCATGAACACAATTGAAAATTTAAAAGACTTAAGTGGTAAAAAGATTTTAGTTAGAGTTGACTTTAATGTCCCTCTTAAAGGTGAAGTCATTAGAGATGATAATAGAATTGTTCAAGCTCTTCCTACAATCAAATACCTTTTAGAACAAGGCGCTAGCTTAGTTTTAATGTCACATTTAGGAAAAATTAAATGGGGTAAAGTTAGCGATGAAGAAATCGAACAACAAAAAGCTAAAAACAACATGAAATATGTATATCCACGTTTAGCTGAATTACTTAATGGATATACAGTTAAATTTGTTGATGCAACACATGGAGAAGCCTTAAAAGAAGCTATTGCTTCATTAAATGCAAAAGAAGTTTTACTTGTCCAAAACACAAGATATGAAAAAGGTGAATCAAAAAATAATAAAGAATTAAGTGAAGAATGGGCCTCATATGTCGATGGCTTTGTAATGGATGCTTTTGGTAGTGCCCATAGAGCTCATGCTTCAACTTATGGAGTTCCTGAAATATTAAAAGCTGAAGGAAAACCAGTTGCTTTAGGATTCTTAATGGAAAAAGAAGTTAAAAATCTTGGAGCATGTGTAAAAGGTGATATACATCCTTATCTTGCTATCTTAGGTGGATTTAAAGTTAGTGATAAAATTAAAGTTATTGATTCTTTATTAAAGAAATGCGATAAGATTTTAATTGGTGGAGCTATGGCTTACACATTTAAGAAAGCATTAGGTGAAGAAATTGGAACATCTCCTTGTGAAGATGATCAATTAGAATATGCAAGAAACTGCTATGCTTCAGGAAAGATTGTTCTTCCTGTTGATAGTGTTGTTGCTAATGATTTTGATAATCCAACCGAAATTAAAACAGTTAAAGCTACAGAAGGAATTCCAGCTGGTTTTGAAGGTCTTGATGTAGGTCCTGAAACTATTAAACTTTATGAAAAGGAAATTGCTAAAGCAAAATTAATCTTCTGGAATGGTCCAGTTGGTGTTTTTGAAAAGAAAGAATTTCAAGCTGGTACAATTGCTGTTTGTAAAGCAATCACTGAAAACAAAGGTGCTTTCTCTGTAATCGGTGGAGGAGATTCAGCAGCAGCCGCTAAAGAATTTGGATATGCTGATAAGTTCTCACATGTTTCAACTGGTGGCGGAGCATCCCTTGAAATGATTGAACTTGATGGACATCTTCCAGGAATTGATGTAATTGGTTAATTATGAGAAGAAAATTATTATTAGGTAACTGGAAAATGAACAAAACAGTTACCGAAGCAAAAGAGTTTGCTTTACAAGCTAAAGAACTTGGTAAATTAGCAAAAGCTAACAAAATCGATATGGGAATTTGTGTTCCTGCTATCGATCTTGAACCAGTTAAAAAGATTTTAAAGAAATCTCTTATTGTTGGTGCTGAAAATGTTCACTATTTAGAAAAAGGTGCTTACACTGGTGAAATCTCAATTCCTATGTTAAAGGACATCAATATTGATTGGGCTATTATTGGTCATAGTGAAAGAAGAACTTATGATAATGAAACAAGTGAAAAATGTAATTTAAAAATACTTGCTTTACTTAAAAATAATATGGTTCCTGTCTATTGTTGTGGAGAATCACTTGAAACTTATGAAGCTAATAAAACAAAAGAATTTGTTAAAGAACAAATTATTACTGGCTTTAAAGATGTAAGTAGTGAAGATGCTAGTAAAGTTGTAATTGCTTATGAACCTATTTGGGCAATTGGCACTGGTAAAAATGCTAGTAAAGAAATTGCTGAAGATATTTGTAAATATATTAGAAGTATTATTAAATCATTATATGGATCTAAAGTTGCTTCTAAGATTAGAATTTTATATGGCGGAAGTGTTAAACCAAATAACATCAAAGAATATTTACTTCAAAAAGATGTCGATGGTGCTTTAGTTGGTGGAGCAAGTCTTGTTGTAGAATCTTATAAAGAACTATTAACAAATCTATTATAATTTAATATAATAAAAATGTGCCCATTCCTAATTTGTATTATGGGCACTTTTTTGTTGCTAATTTTTAAATTAATATTTATAAATCTTCATTTCAAATAATTTGTAATATTGTTATTATTTTTTTATTTTGATAATGTATAAATATAAAAATATGTGCTAAATGATATGGATTTTATATTTTGCAACCAATAGTTGACAAAATAATAACTAGAATTGGTTGTCGTAACTTTTTAGCTTTAATAGAATTTTAAGTGTGAAAGGGGAGAAATTATGAATTATAAAACAGGAGAAAGATTAGCAAAATATAGAAAGAAAGCTAATATGTCACAAGAAGAATTAGCTGACAAATTAAATGTTTCACGTCAAGCAGTAAGTAAATGGGAAAGAGGAGAATCATCACCAGATACTGACAATTTAATAGCATTAGCTTCTTTATATAACATTACTCTAGATGATTTATTAAATAAGGATCCAGATGAGGCATTTACTTCTAAAAAGGAAGAAACAAAAGAAGATACAAAGAAAGAATATGTTCATATAGGAAAAGATGGAATTCATGTTAAAGATAAGGATACAGAAGTTCATATTAATGCTTCTGGAGTCCATGAATTTGCAAATAATGTTGATACAAGTGAAATATCAAATAATATTGCTTATGAAATAAAAAGAAAAAGAAAATATGAAATAATAAGTAGTATTATATCTGGAATTTTATTCCTTATTGTTACAGCTATTTATTTAACATTAGGATTTGTGTTGAAGGATAAAGAAGGATGGAGAGTTTATTGGACTTTATTCTTTATTCCATTTATTATTAGTTCAATTGTAGATTGCTTTAACTATAAAAGACTCTCTAAATTAAATGTTACATTTATGGTTACCTTTGCTTACTTATTTACTGGAATGTATTTAGGATTATGGCATCCAACTTGGATTGTATTTATATTTATTCCTATCTTCTATTCACTTGTATGTCCTATCGAAAAACATATTAAAAATAAGAAAAATATAAGTGTAGAAGAAAAGAATAAAAAAGATAGTATTGACGTTGAAATAAAAGACTAAAATAATTAAAAGAAAAAAGATTCGTCACCTAGACGAATCTTTTATTTATGACTTAAAATTCTACAATTTTATAGGTTTTATCTGCTGAAGAATAGATTAATTCTCGATGCTCAGATGTAGCAAGAATATAATCTTTAATGTTAGAAATATATCTTTTAACTGTACGATAAGATATATTAAACTTTGTTTCAATATCCTTAGTATTAAACCTTGTCTTGCTTAGTAATAAGTCATAAATGTAAAGTATAACGTAGTATTTGCTCATACTTATACGATAAGTTTTTATGAAAATTCTTTACATGAACGGATGTGTCATTTTTTTAAACAAAATGATTATTATTGTACTTTTTTGTTTAAATCAGTCAATTTATACACTAAAATAGACTATATATATGGAAATTAAAGACTTTATTAAAGCAAGGCGTAAACAACTTAAAATGAGTCTTCAAACACTAGGCGATGCAATTAGTTATACTCCTCAAGCAATAGCCCGATTTGAAAATGGTAAAGTAAAAGTTGATATTAGATTGATTGATGATTTAATTAAAGCGTTAAATGTAAGTTTAACAACTTTTTTAAATGGAGATATAGATAATATTGTTACATATAATGAAGACAAGAAGTTTGATGAAGAAAAGTTTTTACAAACATATAAATATTACAAGGAAAAATGCAAGATTAGTCAATCTGATTTAGCTTCTAAACTTAATATAAATAAAAATAGAATGTCTAAAATTGATCGAGGAATAAGTTTTCCAACAATTGAAGAATTTAAACTGTTATGTGAAATATTTAATATTAGTTATGAGACATTATATTACGGAATAATCGAGGAACCTTATAATGAAAGTAACAATGAAGGTAAGCAAAAAAGTAAAACTCTTAATAAAATTAATAAGGTTTTCTTATCGCTTTTTATTATTTTCTTTATATTATTTGGTGGTTCAACTGTTGGTTTAATTATTTCAAATATTAATGATACTGATAAGAATTTAGGTTCTCAAGCTCCAAGTGACTCAACTCCAATTTATTATACGGTTACATATCATTATGATTTAAGTGATGAAACTGTAACGGATTATGTATATGCAGGAAGATATGCTAGAAATTTAGAATATATTCATGAAGGATATAATTTAATTGGATATTATCTAGGTGATGAATTATTTGATTTTTCTACTCCAATTACAAGCGATATAACTTTAACAGGAAGATTAGAAAAGAAAAACTTTGATATTTATTTTTACGATTATTATGGTAATAAGGTATCTCATCAAGTAATTCCTTACTTAGAAGATGCTCTTCCACCTACACTTGACCCAATATCAAATTTAGAATTTAAGGGCTGGAGCAGTGAAGAATATTTAAATGTTAGAAAGAACGCTTCAATTTATCCATTATATGATTCATATACTACAAGAGTTTATTTTGATTTAGATGGAGGGAAATTTAATTCTCTTGATTTCCCTAAATATATAGACAATTTTAAATATGAGGATTTATTAACAATCCCAGAAATTATCAAAAAAGGTTACTCTTTTTTAAATTTTACATTTAATAATGAAGATTTTACTAATAAAACTGTTCTTGAAAGAGTAATGACTTTAAAAGCAAAATATTCAATAAATCAATATAAAATTAGCTTTAAATACGATTTATTTGAACCAATTTATGTTAATTATTTAGATGAAGTTAATTTACCTTTAGTATCTATTGACAATACAAAACATATAAGAAAATATTATTTAGATAATAATTCAACACTTTCAAGTACATTTAAATATACATTTGATAGGGATATTCAAATAAGAGTTGTTTTTGAAGGAAGTAACTTTATTTATAATATAGATGAAAATGATAATTCTTTAACTTTAATTAATTACTCAAATGAAGAAAATTTAAAAGAACTATTTATTCCTTCTAATATTAATGGATATAAAGTTAAAAAGATAAATTCTTCATTTTTAGAAAATGATAATTATATTGAAAGTTTAATTATTGAAAGCGAAGATATTATTATTGAACAGAATGCATTTTGTTCGTTACCAAATTTAAATTTTGTTGATTTTTCTTCAATTAATAGTGGTCAATTTGAAAACAATATCTTTTCTTTATGTCCAAACATTACTTATTTAAAGTTAGCTAAAGCAAAAATTAAAAATAGTAATGAAATAGACTATATTTTAAAGAATTATGGATTGATTCAAAATAATAATTTAACATTAGAAATTGCCTCAAATTTTGACAATAGTGGTTTACCATTATTAATTAATGAAGGCTTTGGAAAAATAAAGAAATTAGTAATTAGTTCATTAGCTTTTACTATGTTAGAGAAAGAAAATTTTGATTGGGATACATTATACTTAGAAGAGTTTAATTATGAAGGAAATGCTAATTTATATTTAAACTTAACATCTTCTTTTACTCAAAAAGAATTAACATTTAATAGTAATTATATTACATTAGAGAGCAATTCATTAATTTTAGATAAAGTTACTTTTAATAATGATTTATTATTAAATGATGGTTTAAAAGG